>DAORCZ010000101.1:0-12577 GCA_035345735.1 Pseudomonadota bacterium
CTCACCCGATTGATGACGCGCCGAAGCTGCGACGCAGAGCGACCGCCGAGGGACTCCCACTCAGTGCCCGCCACTGGACCTCGATGCGAGCGAGGCCGGTGGCGGTGATTGCCGTGCCCAAAAGGAGGTCCCCAAGAGGCACCGGCACATCGATCGCGTCAGCCGCAAGGGCGCCGTTCCTTGCGGTGCGTCGAACGTATTCAGTGGCTTCGGCCGACGTGGCGCCGCCGGCCTGGCGGACGTAGATGGCGATCTCAACTTCCGCGCCGGGCGGCAGCCTGACGGTGAGGCAACCGAAGAGGGCGACGCTGATCCCCTTCTTGACGGGCACGTCGACAAACAGTTCGGGCACGACCGCAAAAGCCCCGCCGGCCGCTGGCCCCGAGGTGGTGGCGAGAGCGCGTCGTGGGTCTCGCAGCGAAGCACCAAAGGGCAGGGCCAACACAGCGCCGGGTCCGGTGGCTGCGGTCAGTGCAATGGCGTTCACGCCCTCCTCGCTGCCGGCCGCACGCTGCTGAAAGTCGCCGTCGGCGCGCGCGGTCAGAAACGAGAGGGCCTCCACAGAGGATGCGATCGGCAGGAGAAGGGGGCCACCCCAAGGCAACACAGCGTCGTCTGTCGGGGTGGTGGTTCGGATCTCGCTCACCGTGAAGCCGTGCGCGAGCTGGCCCAGCGTCGCTGGGAAATCGACCTCAAACGCACCGGGTAGGGTGCCCGAAGGTCCATCCACACCGCCGGTGAACACAAAAGCCTTCCCGCCGCCTGGAATCGTCGCCGTGCGTGCATAAAGCCGGGTCATGAGCAGATCACCAGCACCATTCCGGGAGATGGCACTCCGCCGGCCCCCGACAGTCGTCCATTGGGGGAGGAACCACCGCCGCCGCCCCCAGCACCAAAGCCGCCGCCCGCGCCACCTGTGCCGCCAGGCCCGACCGTCCCGCCGCCGCCGCCGCCCCCACCGGACCCGGGCGTTGGACCCGTGCCTGCGTTGCCGGCCGCCCCATTTGCGCCAATAGCCCCTCCGAAGCCCCCGAGCAGCTGCGCGCTTGAGCGGGTGCCGCCGTTTCCACCCGCGTTTATGCCGCCGCCCCCGCCACCACCGCCGCCAGCATGAGCCGCCGCAGTAGGTGTCAGGCCGAAGGTCGTGGTGCCGGTGCCGCCTTGGCCCCCAGGGAAGATTCCCAGGCCGCCAGCACCGCCCGTCGCCGTCGTGCTCGTGCCGCCGGCACCGCCTTGGCCACCGTCCGCCTGCGCGATCGTCCCAAAGATTGCCGCACTAGACGACGTCCCCGCCTGTCCGTTGGTGCTGTCCGCTGCGATTGCGATGCCTGGTATTCCCACGGTGCCTGGCGTGACAGACACGGATGCCGGCAGGTCGGAAAATGGCAGACGCATGGGCGTATACGCGCCAGCGCCGCCGCCGCCACCGCCGGACCGCGCGCCGTTCGATCGACGACCCGACCCGCCTGGGCCTCCGGGACCGATCAGGAACAGATCGGCCCACTGGTAAGCGCCCACCGGCTTAGTGAAGGTGCCCGGCGCCAGGAAAAGCTGCACATTCGCCGTCGGCGGCGGCGCGCTGCCGGCTATGGCGCTAGAGACACGCCCCTGTGCATCGAGCGTGATGCTCGCTGGATAGGCGATCGTGGCGTTGGGGCCCACGTTGGGCATCGCCACAGCCACGGAGCCGCCCAGCGCTACCGCACCGCCCCCAGAGAGCCCAGCGCCGGCCGTCACGGTCAACGAGGAATTCGCGAGCTTGGCATTGCCGATCGATCCGTTTGGCAGCGTCAGGTTGGGATTCTGGGCCGTGCCGACGTCGGAAAGCGGAGGCTGTACCATCACGCTGAGCACGGCGGCCGGCGGCGCGCTGCCAGCTGTTGCGGCCGTAGCTCGCCCCTGCGCGTCGAACGTGATGCTCGCAGGATAGGGAATCGTCGCGTTGGGGCCTACGTTGGGCATCGCCACAGCGACGGAGCCGCCGAGAGCCACCGCACCACCCCCAGAGAGCCCAGCGCCGGCCGTCACGGTCAGCGAGGAATTCGCGAGCTTGGTATTGCCGATCGATCCGTTCGGCAGCGTCAGGTTGGGATTCTGCGGCGTGCCGACGTCGGAAAGCGGAGGCTGTACCGTCACGCTGAGCACCGAGGCCGGCGGCGCGCTGCCAGCCGTTGCGGCCGTGGCCCGGCCCTGCGCGTCGAACGTGATGCTGCTTGGATAGGGAATCGTGGCGTTGGGGCCGACGTTGGGCATCGCCACAGCCACGGAGCCGCCCAGCGCTACCGCCCCGCCCCCAGAGAGCCCAGCGCCGGCTGTCACGGTCAACGATGAGTTGACCAGCTTCGCATTGGCTATGGTTCCATCAGGTAGGGTCAGGTTCGGATGCTGTGGGGTGCCCACGTCGCTAAGCGGTGACTGGACCGTGAGGTCGAGCACGGCGGCCGGCGGCGCGCTGCCGGCTGTTGCCGCCGTGACCCGCCCTTGCTCATCTACCGTCAGACTCGTCGGGTAAGCAATGGTGCCATTCGGGCCCAGGCTGGGTAGAGCGAGGGTCAGGGTTCCGCCAAGTTCGCCCTCCCCACCGCCTGTGAGACCTGGGCCCGCCACAAGCTTGATCTTGCTGTTGGCCAGGTAGGCGTTGCCCACGCTGCCAAGGGGCAGTTCGATGACGACATTGGCGCCGTTACCCGAGCTGGCCAGCGGCTCGCGGACGAGCAGGCTAGTGACGGCACTGGCTACGAGCTGGGCCAGCTTGCGGCTATCGGCACCTTGTTTTTGAACCGCGCTCAGCTGCTCCTGCAGGAGCGCCAAGACCGCACCGGACAACGCGGCGAGCCGGTCCGCCAGCTCGCCGACAAAGAGCCGTTGTTCTAGATCGCCATAGTCCATCAGCGAAATCGTATCGCTCGCGGGCTATGGCTGGCACAACATGCCCCACGGATATCCCACCGCGGGTTTTCGGCCCCATGGCTTAGGCGGACTGAGGACCCCGAGCAGCCGGCCCGTCTGTCTGGTTTCCTAACGGGTCTACTCGGACCTCGGTCACGTCGGCGTACACGTCTTCTCCCTCGATAACCGCGCACCAAACGGGGAAGCTGCCCGGTAGGCTTCGCTGGGCAGAGCGCGCTTCGATCTCGACGGCAGTTAGCCTGCTTTTGGTCCATGTCGAGAGGTCCGCAGCGGTGAGTTTCGCGACCATCGCCTCGAACTTGCCGTCCTCAAGCAGGATGAACAGCGCCCAATGCTTCGCGGTGTCTGGGGGCGACATCACGTACCCCTTGGACACCGCTTCCCCGATACAGCGCTTGATCAGTCGCTGCGCGCGCTGCGGGTTCATGGTCTTCGCTCGATCATCTGGCGCGCTTCCTGTGATGCCTTTGGCCCCACCTCGCAGTCTGTGAGATTGAGCCCGCCCCCTTTACGCGACAGCTCCAAAAAGCGCGCGAGGGGGACTCGCAGCCCTGTGTGCTCGTCGGCGTGGGTCTGGCACGCGAACCACTGCAGGCGGCCGGGGCCGATGCAGACGTGCGTTGAGGGATCGTGGCATTGCCTAAAGGTCTCTTCGTCCTCATGCAAGCAGAACCGGAGGTCTTGGTTTTCGGACTCCATCTCTTCCCTAACCTGGTCCATTCGGCTGTCGAACGCCTCCAGAGTTGGCCACCAGGCCCCACCTAGAACCACCGCATCCCAGCATTCGTCGCACAGCTCTCCCAACTCGCTGGTGCCTTCGACGTAGCAACGCGGCCGTCCACAACGGGCACAGGGCTCCACTCTGCCCCGGCAAGCAACCGCCGCGCTGTGCAGGCCCTTGCAGGCTGGATGGACAACGATGGACCCGGGCCTCTCCGAGATTCGGATGGGCTTCGTAATCGTGGGGTTCCCCGCGTGCAACTCCTTCAGGGTCAAATTCCGGTCGGAGTTGGGCGACGCAGCAATCCCATAGGCTTCGGGAGACGCCGCGGGTGACAGGTCATCGTCGTCGAGGTCATCGTCGTCTTGCTCTTCGTCGTCCTCGTCGTTGTCGTCCTCGTCGTTGTCATCCTCTTCGTCGTCGAGGTCATGGTCGTCGAGGTCATCGTCGTCCTCTTCGTTGTCGTCCTCTTCGTTGTCGTCCTCTTCGTTGTCGTCCTCTTCGTCGTCGAGGTCTTCCTCATCGTCTTCATCGTCATCGTTCACGGCCGTCGAGTCGTCATCGGCAGGTTCAACGACGTAGCGGATCGAGACAATCTCTGCGGTGATGATGGACACCCGGCCGCAGCTCGCGCAGCGATACGGCAGATCATTTTCGTCCAGAGGGTCCGGGATCAGCCCATCGTTGCCGAGCTCAGCGTCAAACACGTTGGGCTTGCGGCAGTGCGCACAGGCCCAAGCATCGCCCTCTTTTTCTTCTGAACCCGCGTTGGCTGGCCTTTCGATCGTGCCCGAGGGTTGGGTCATGGGGCGCTACCTCGTCCGCAGAGATAGGACCCATTGCCGCCGACTCGGCACGTCTCGCCGTAGGTCGCACGTATCGAGCGCCGCTCGTCTGCTTCGATCTCGGCCTTCAGCCGTCTCTCGCGGTCGGCTGTGCTCTCTCTTGGCAGGCCAGCGAGGTCAGGCGAGGACTGTTCAGTGCGGCTCGACGCGGCAACAGCGATGACTGTAGGCAAGGGCTCGCGTAACGAAGTGCCCCAGTGCGCCAAGGCGAGACCGAGCAACCAGACGTCCAACTGGATCAAGGACTCCGCGATAGCTACCCTCCGATAATGCAGCGTCAGGGGTTGGTCAGTTCGTTGCGCGGGCCGCATTCAGCTCCTCCTCCGAGGGCAGCCACGAGGGTCGGGGTAGGGTGCTGCTGTCCTGCTGCTCAGCAATCCCGCCACCACCAAAATCTTGCAGAAACTCTTCCGACACCACGTCGGCCAGCAGACAGAGCGCGTAGTACCAGCGGAACGCCGCATCAAAGCTCCAGCCGGCCTGGACCAAGTCTTCAGGGTCGAGCCGCGCTAGCGCGGCGCGGTCGGTCGCCTTGGACAGGTCGAGGGTCTTGGCTTCCGGCCAGAGCTTGATCTGGATGAGCGGCACCCGCTCAGGATCGGGGTCCATACGACCGAGGCGAGGACGGTTCTGATCTCCGTGGCGGGTCAGCGCCTTGAGGAACGCAGGCACCGAGAACGTGTCCCCGTTGGGCACCAGACGCGGAATCAGTGCGCCTGCGATCTCCCAGTCGAGAATCGCGATGATGGCGAGGTAGGCGCAGTGGCGGTTGTGCTCCTGCATTGCGAGCACGGCGCCGCGCAGCATGAGGATGGCGGCGGGCCGGTTTCTGATGTCGGCACGCCCATACAAGCGCACGCCGCTGCAGAAGCCCTCAAAGGCTGCGTAGTCGTTGCCGCCAAACGGCTTAGCCCAGTCTTTCTGGTAGTAGGCGATGAAGCGTGCCGCGATCTTCCATTCTTCTGAGTGTGAGGTGGGCATGGGTAGCTCCTAGTTGGAGGGCGAAGTTTGTTGGGGAGCGGCCTTCGGCGTGCGGGCGATGGGCAGCCGTGCCAGGTGGTTGTCCACGCTGCAGCGCAGCACGCCCAGGGTCTCTGCAGAGGCCTGCGCCAGATGCCAAAGGGGCGACAGCGCCAGGCGGGGGCCTAGGGCTGCTTTCGCTTGGTCCAGCGCGATCTGCGCAATCTGCAGATGGTGGGAAGCGGTCAGCAGCGCCCGCCGGCTACCTTGGCGCTGCCGCTGCACCTCTTTTTGCCGCAACGCGGCTCGAATCTTTGAGTTGCTCATCACATGCTCCTAGTCTCTTGTGCTGTAAGTCTCTAAGCCTCTATCTCTCTTTCGAGAGATAGAGCGGGGCCGCCGGTCTCTAGTGGACTGTCTCGCCATCTCGACGGTGGGGCACAAAGACAACGTCCTGGGCCGCACGCTGAACCTGATAGAGCAGCCGTCCCGTCTGCGTCCGACTGTCAAACGAGTCCTGTATGGCCACCAGGGCAGGCCCACCCTCCGCAAAAAACGCCTCAAGCAGATCCAAGAGCGCCCACCCGTCCCGGGTCAGATGGTGCAGCGCGGGCACAACCAAAAGAGCGTTGGCATGGTCAGAGAGGCGAGCCCTCATCTCGTCCCGTGCAGCGCGGTTACGGCCGAGGTCGAAGTAGATCTTGCTCAGTCGTCGGTGATTCCGTCGGCACCACAAGCGGATGAGACCTTGCTGCATGGCCAGTCGGCGTGCGTTCGGTGCGGCGTGATGCAAATAGCCGAGCGTCAACAGCGAGCCGCTCATGGTTTCCAATCGTCTGCAAGCCGTTCCAGGACGGCGTCTTCCGAGAGGCGCGGCTTCTCGTCACGCTTGAGTCGGTCTACCGACTGACGAAGGCCCCGGAGCTTGTTCTGCAGGTGCAACAGGTGACTCTTGCAATCCTTGGCCAGCGCAAGTCCCTGCGCGGCGGTAGGACCGACGAGCGGCTCTAGCTTGCATGCTACAGAGGCGATGAGTGGTTCCGCGTTGCTCAGGGCTTCTTCGGCGTCCTGCAGCAGTCGCATGCCTTGCTCGCTAGCCAGTTTGTCCACGAGAGCAAAATTCGGCTCACCGCGCATCGCCGCCCTCCTGAACGCTCAGGCCCCGACGAAGGTCCAGTCGCCGCTGAGTGTTGGCGGCCTTTACCGACCGGCCTCGATTGCTCAGTGCCAGCAAGTAGCTTGGCTCCAGCTCCAAGGAGTGGGCGATGCGGACAAGCCGGTCATCGTCGGGATAGACCTCCCCGCGCTCGATGGAGTACACGTAGTTGGCGGTGTTCTGGGACCGGGACGCGAGATCCTTCGCTGACCAGCCCTTCCGGTTGCGCGCACTGCTCACGGCGTGCCCAAGCTGAAGTCGCGGATCGGCGGGCAGCTCATCCACAAGATGGGCGGCCTGCTGGGCTCGTTTTTGCTGCTTGCGGACGCCACGCTGCGCCTCTGCTGCCAAGCGGAGAGCCAGGAGTGGGGTGGCATCGGCCTTGAGGGTGTCGGCCAGGCGCTGCAGAACGCCTATTCTCGGAATCGACACCCCGCTTTCGATCTTCTTGAGGAAGGAGGTCGGGAGTGCGGTGGCCTTAGACAGCTCCAAGACAGAGAGCTTGGCGCTCTCTCGCAGGCGGCGCAGCTCGGAGCCCAGTGTTGTGCTCGGTAAGAACTTTTTCATGACGTCGTGTCCTCTGCCGCTACGTCCTCCGCGTGAATCCACACATGGCGAGCGCGGCCGTAGGTTGTCCCGGGCGAGCCCAGCTCTCTTTGGGCAATTACCTGCAGGGCCGCATCGCCGGACAAGAGGCGCTTCGCATGCTCCGTAGGGCAGTGGGCGGCATGCACGAAGTCCTTGGCCAGCGCCTCCGCCTCTGCAGGACTGCGGCCGTAGCTCGTGCGGGCCAGGCAGGCAGGGCAGCTCAGGCACACCAAGCTTCCCAGCAAGTGCTCCCGCAGCGGCAGGAGACTCAGCGCTTCGCACAGAGCCACGAGTTCCACGACGACAGCACGGTTTTCATCGTCGAGCCGGGCCATGCACAGGCCGGGATGTCGGGGGGCAGGTTTTTGAGGTTCTTTGATCATTAGCACTCCAGAGTCGATTCAGGGCCAGAAGGGGTACGAGAGCCAGGTCTGCAGCGCAGAGCGGTGCTGCTCGTCCCAGACGGACCAGGCGTTCGAGATGTTGAACGGGGCCACCACCTCGAAGCACTCGGCAAGTCGCTCCTCAGTCGTCTGAAACCCTCGTGGATTCGCTTTGAGGTCTGCCTTGATCGACTGCACCGCCTGCCATAGAGCCTTGGAACTCTTCGATGGGTCCGTCGGCCGTTCAGCCGCCGCCTCCTCCCGAAGCTGCTCAGGCCACCGCGCGTTTCCGTTCCACACATGCAGCACGAACCGGATCGCGTGCAAAAGCCCGCTTGAACCTCCCCGCAAGAGAGCCCACCGCACAAGCAGCTGGGCATCAAAGGGATCGATGCCGTCGCAGCCTTCTTCCACAAGCGAGGGGAAGAGCCGACAAAGCGCGACCATCTTTTCCTTGCCGTCAGCGCCTGGGAACAGCCGGTCCCGCTCTTGCGAGCGGCGGCGCTGCTCGGAAAACATCGCCTCTAACCGTCTGCGGGCTTTGGCCTGCTCGTCCTCCGTGGGGAAGCGGATCGGCTCTCGCGCTGTTCGTGCTGCTCTCATGTGCGGCTCCTTTTTCTTGCGGTGTCAGAGCCCCGTGGTAGCTTCTTTCCGTCGGGACCCGAGAGGAAGGGACTGACAGCGGCCGAGAACGCACCGTCTCGGCCGTTTCTTTTTCTAGGCCGGGCTCTCACCGGCCGGGTCGGGCGGCATCAGCTGCAGCGCGTTCGCAACGATGCGAACGAGCTCGTCCGCCTGCCCTCCCAGAGCGGCCGTCGTGCGCTGCAGCGCATGCAGCCTGGTAGCTCCCTGCAGCGCCTTTTCGGCGGCGCAGAGCTGGGCATGCGCGTCCTGCAGCCGGCTATGGGCTTCGGTGAGCTGGGGGATCAGTGCGCGTTGTTCGCGCACAGCGTCGGCTTCCTGCAGCGCCCGGGAGGCGTCCGCCGTTGGGGTACTTGGCTCGCTCATGGTCGGCTCCTAGTCTCTAAGACTACAAATCCCTGAGTCTATTCAGAGATTTAGAGAGATTTCTCCTAGTGGTGGGCGGGCAGGGCCGCTGCTCTCGGGCGGGGTCGGGCTTGGGTTGGGGCTGTGGCCGCCGCGGTGCGCTGCGCTAGGGATCGATGGCGAAGGTGGGAACAGGGCATGCTGGGCTCCTAGCGATGGGTGGCCGGCGGGGTTCGGTAAGATGGGCGCGTAGCTCGTGCCGGCGCGGACGCGCGGTAGTCCTCATCTGTGCGTCCGCCTGCGAGGTTGTCGAAGCGGGTGAACTGGCCAGACCAGGCGAGTCGCACCGTTCCGGTGATGCCGTTGCGCTGCTTGGGCACGATCAGCTCGGCGACTCCTTTTTCGTCGGTGTCCGGGTGGTAGAACTCATCCCGATACATGAGGCAGATCACGTCGGCGTCCTGCTCGATGCTGCCGGAGTCGCGGAGGTCGGCCGACACCGGGCGCTTATCGGTGCGGCTCTCGCATTCACGGTTGAGCTGAGACAGCACGACGACGGGAACCTGAAGCTCTTTGGCAAGCTCCTTGAGCCCCCGGCAAATCGCGCTGACCTCTTGCTCCTTCGAGCGTTCGCGGCCGGTGCCGTGAAGCAGCTGCAAGTAGTCGATGACGATCAGCCCATGCTGCGTGCGTGTATCGTCGGACTTCGGCGCAAAGTAGCGCGGGTCCGATCGCCATCGAAGCGCGCGCGCACGGATCTGCGCCAGCGTCGTAGAGCGGCCGTCGATGCAAATTTTTGCCTCCGAGATCCGCTTGGTGGCTCGACTGAGCTTGTTCCAGTCCGCCGACTGCAGCAGGCCCGTGCGCAGGCGGTTGGAGTCGACGCGTGCCTCACTGGCGAGCAAGCGCTCCGTGAGCGCGTCGCCGGACATCTCGCACGAAAACACCAGCGCCGGTGTCCCATGCTCGATCGCTGCGTACTCGGCGCAGTTCATGGCAAAGGACGTCTTGCCCATCGAAGGCCGACCACCGACGATGATTAGATCGCCGGGTTGCAGGCCCGCCGTCATCTCGTCGAATTTGGGGTATCCCGTCGGGACTCCGGTGACGGCTTGCTTGTTGTGATAGCGCGTCTCTAGGCGCTTGATGGCCCGATGAAGTAGCGGCTTGATGTCCTCGTAGCTGTGGCTGCCGAAGCGCATCGCGACCTCAAAAACCGCGCGCTGCGCCTCTTCGAGGTACTCCTCGACATTGAGTTGCCCGCCATACCCGCGGTCGACGATGTCGGAGCCGACAAGGATCAGCTTCCGCGCGGTTGCGCGGTCACGCACGATGCGGGCGTGCAAGGCGATGTTGTCCGTGCTCGCGATCTTGTTAGCCAGCTCGGCCAGGTACGCCTCGCTTCCCGAAGCCGACAGCGTCGAGATCGTCCCCTGCTGCCTCATCTCCTCGGCAACCGTGATGATGTCGATGGGGCGCGACTGCGCGAACAGCGAGCGCATCGCCGTGAAGATCGCTTGGTGCCGTGTGTCGTAGAAGTCTTCCGGCTCGACAAAGTCTGCGACTCGGGCGATGGCTCCGCCCGAAAATAGGATGCCCCCCAGCACCGACTCCTCCGCATCGATGCTGTGCGGCATCACGCGGCGCGACACGCGCGCGGGTGCCGTGTGCTGCGCCGCGCCTACCCTCCGGCCGTAGCCGGTGTGAAATGTTCTGGCAGCGGGTGTGTTGGGCGTCATGGTGCCCCCCGCTCGTCGAAGAGCGACTGGACGGCCGGGGCCTCAGCCAGGCGGCTGATGTGCCCGCTGGCGCGGTAATACCGACGCGGCATCGGCCGCAGTCGCTCGACGGAATACTTGGCGCCTTCGACCCGCAGGTGCAGCGGAAATGACACATTCCAGCGTTCCAGCCCCGATGACAGCGGCCGTATCCGAAGCCGACGCCCGACGCGCACGCACTCGACGAAGAAGCCCGTGCCGGGCAGGGGTAGCTGCTTGCTCACAGCAGGCCCTCGACGTGAGCACGGATGGACACCAGCCGCATCGTTAGATCGGCGTTGTCCCGGTATTGCTGCATAAGATCGCGTAATTCGTTGCGGTCCACCGCAACCATCTCAATTAACGCGATATCAGCAGCCTCCGATTCATGCGCATAGTTTTTATGCGGCAATTGCCTATCGCTGATATCGTCGCCGGCCGGCGTTGGCCCGCGGCTTGCGATTCCCTCCTGGTCAGCGGCGCCCAGCGGGCGCCTCCCGACGACAGTCGGCGCAGCCGACTCCTTTAAGGCGCCACCGGCGCCGTGGGTCGCCTCGGGCGACCCTTCGACGACAGTCGGCGCAGCCGACTCCTTTAAGGCGCCACCGGCGCCGTCGGATACGGCACGGGTTGTCGATTGCTCGCCTGCGTGTGTTAGGAGAGATCGCTTCTCTCCGAGAATCGGAGGATCACCATGTTTGGCTAAGGACGCGCACGCCGTCGCTGACGATCTGGCCTCCTCCTGAATTGGTCGGACCTTTCTTGTTGCCTTCCGAGCCTCGCAGATAAAGGCGTCGTGTCCAGCCTGATAGGCTCGGAAGCAAAGGCGCAAAGTCTGACTCGGGCCGTACCAGCTACAGCGCTCGAAGTGGAACAGCTTCTGCCCCCGCCGCCCAACGCACTTCTTTCTCACGAACATCGGCGTTCGCACGAGCCACCCATCCCTGCACAGCTCGCCGAGAATTCGCCGCGCCGTATTGTGGTGACAACCGACCAAAAGCCCCCACCGCCAGGCGGTCCCCAAAACCGCAAATGAAGTCCGCACTAAACAGCAAGTCACTACCCACGCCAAAAGCTCCGCCCGCTTGGGCTCCAAATGGCTAAAAACCTTAAGGTATGTCGGTTTCGCCCTGCCCGCACGGATGTGCCTAAATAAGTGCGTGAGCCGATAGATGTTGTCATACGTCGCCCCCGCCGGCCGATTGCGCCAATGCGCATGTCGGACATGGGCGGCTCGGCGCCTCTGTGTGAGAATTCGCGGCCGGCGTTCGTCGGCTTGCCCACACTCCTTCTGTGGGCTGCAATCCGAAGTTTCCTTAATCGGTAATTCGCCAGCGCGCGAAACACCCCGGTTTTCCGTCGCTGGCATCACTGCACCCCCGCGGGCTTAATCCGTAGCGCAAGCGGACCTCTGCGCGAATTAAGGTCCGTCCGATTAAGCTTCCAATTAGGCCGATCCAGGACAGTCGGAGGGGGAATCACCGCTTTAGTCAGCGGCCAGTGGACGCGCTCGCTATTCGCCTTTTGTGCGCTAAAAAAAAGCGCAAAAAAAGTTGACCGCGGGCAAGGCTGTGATACACCTGTGGCAGGCATCGGTAATGGCGATGCTTTCCGGCCGCAGGGCATTTGGCGTGCTCTGCGGCCAATTCTTTTTTGGGGCTATGAAGCGATCAACCGATCGCCGGTCGATCGCGAGGAGCCATGACCATACAGAGATTCCCTGCGATCATCAATTTTGTTTGGACGAATTCGCAGGTGAGGGTGGTAGCGATTGATCGATAGCCTTCTGGGAGCGTCGTCCGCTTTGACCGCGCCGGCCGAGGCTTGTGCGCTTGGCGGCCACGATTTCCAGAGCAGTTGGAAGCGGTGGCAGCCGGTTCGGGTCGATGCCCTTAGCGATTGCCTCATTCACAAGCGCCGCAACGTACTTTCCTAGCACTCGACGCGTGGTGCGGTAGCGGCCTCTTTCCAGGGCTTGCACCGCCACGTGCGAGATGTCCGCCGCCTTGGAAATTTGTGCCTGTGTCATACCCAACAGCTGCCGTACCGTCGCAAGCTGCAGCCGGAGCCCGTTGTATTCCGCGTCCGTCAACCGGGTGGACTTTGCCCCGTGTACGGCGTGAACCAGCGGTAGTAGGTTCACCTCGACAAGCGCAGTCTGCATTGCTGCTAGTTCCGCGCTCAGGTCGCCCATTGCGGTCGAAAGGCGCTGGTCGAACTCCCGCAAGAGATGCCTCACCATCTTTCCAAGCTGATCCGCCTTCTCGATG
>DAORCZ010000101.1:12677-14251 GCA_035345735.1 Pseudomonadota bacterium
CGCGCGCTGCAGGGCTTCCGCGGTGCGCCGCAGCGGCGTGTAGATGCCATTCATCGTGAGACCTCGGTGAGCAGCGGGCGGTCGTGCTCGGCCACCACCAGCGCGGCCGTGACCTGCACTCGGCCCTTGCCAGACTCCTTGACGCGGTGCATCTGGTCTTCCGCCTGGCGGAGCAGCTCTTGAGCGCTGGGCAGGTTGCAGCGGTGCGCGACGACGGCCCCGACGCTCGCCTGGACCCCGATGAGGACAAGGTCGGCGAGCACGTTGCGAAGGATCTGGTCTGTGCGTTCGATGCCTGCCCCCGGGAGCAGGAAAATGAACTCATCGCCCCGGTTGCGACGGAAGCACTCGTCCGTGACGCGGTGCCGCGAGAGCGTCAGGCGAATGCGATCCGCGGCGCGCATCAGTAGCTGGTCGCCGGCCTCGTGGCCGAGTCGGCTGTTGATCGCCTTGAAATTGTCGAAGTCCATAAAGCCAAGACCCGCCGGCTTGCCCGACTCGCGGACGGAGCGCACCACCTCGGGCAGCGCCACGTCTTCGAGGGCTCGACGATTTCTCAGGCCGGTCAGCTCGTCCACCATCGCCATGCGCCGCAGGCCGCGAAGCTCCTGCTCGTGACGCTGGACCGTGAGCGCCAGCGCCGGCCGGTCGCGGAACCAGTAGCCAACCCAGGCGGCAGCCAATGACGCAGCGATCACACACACCACG
This sequence comes from Pseudomonadota bacterium, assembly GCA_035345735.1. Lineage (GTDB taxonomy): Bacteria > Myxococcota_A > Polyangia > Palsa-1104 > JAEUJZ01 > JAEUJZ01. Next base: position 13,386 of record DAORCZ010000101.1, read on the forward strand.
AGCATCGCGAGGTCACGCGGGTCGTACAGCAGGGCATCAACGATCGAGTTCAGGACGCTTCTCATCATCGGGCTTCTCCTTTGACGACTGGGAGGGCCGTGATAGGGTCGTCCCGTCTCACGGCTCTCTCGTGGGACACGGTCTCCGTCGTGTCTGAACCACGGCGGAGACCACTAGCGACACCTACAATACATCGTGCAATACAAAATACAACGCACAAAAACGTGGAGCACGTTTGGAGCACAGCTTGACCCGCCACGCTGCTACACACTTCTGTCATGTTTGAGCCGACCGGCAGCCGTCCGAAACGAACGGAAATGCTTCCACAGGTGCGAGTCGACGAGACTGAACTGGCTGCCGTGAAGTGGCTTACCGCTCATCTGTCGATGGCAGATGGGCGCGAGTACTCTGTGAGCGATGTGATAAGGCTGTGTTTGGCGCGGGTGTATCAGGCAGAGCAGCGCAAGGTGGACAAGCCGGCCGCAGAGAAGCCCCGTCGCAAGAAATAGTCAGCGTTGGCAAATTGACGCTTTCTGCCAGTCGCAGTGCGGTAGCACCGTCTTGGGTCCGACCGCGCGACCTGGATCGCCGAGCCAGGCGGATTGACGCGCCTCGTGGAAAAGCCGACCTCCCCACTCATCAAAACCCTGCACCTCAGCAACTACCGCAGCCTGGCTGGGCAGGTTTCGATTCCCTTGGGTCCGCTCTCGGTGCTCGTCGGCAAGAACATGCAGATCGTCGTCAGCACGCACAGCCCTCACCTGTTGAGCCGCTGTCACCCAGATCAGATTCTGGTGGTGGAGCGTAAGGGCGCTACGACCGTTCGCCCGCTGGAGAGAAGGCAGCGCGAGCTGGTGCTGGCCGGG
>DAORCZ010000102.1:0-8148 GCA_035345735.1 Pseudomonadota bacterium
GCGACATCGCCCAGGGCATCGCTCAGCCAGGATGCGACTTCGCTGGGCGCACTTACCGTCGCAGTCGGGCTTGAAGCCGCACCCGCTTTGACGCGGCTAAGCCGAATCGCCGCCGCCGCCCGCACCCCCGCATCGCGATCGCGCCACAGGATCCGCCGCAGGGCAAAGCGCAGGGCCGGCTGACTGACATCGCTGCGACCCACTGCCGCACGCCGCGTCCATGAGTCCGCACTTAGGAGGTCGTCAAACAGAGGGTGTAGAGGGGTCACAGTATCGACCAGCTTATGCGATCCCAGGGGCCGACACGCGGGTTTTCACCGACTGCGGCGCAGCGGCCGGTCGGCGTGGGCGCCAGTCGTGACGCAGTGCGGCGTAGGGCGCCAAATCTGCAGGCGGAAAGGTCGCCTAGCGCAGCGGCTGACCGCGCTTTCTGACTGCGATACTGTAGTGCCATGGGTCGTCAACGTATCGACACCGTCTTGCGCGTGCGCACACGCCATCGTCCAGGTCAGCTCGCTCGCCTGGCGACGGTAATTGCGCAGGAAGGCGCGCTGATTGGTGAAATCACCACCGTTCACATGGCGGAAGGTCTCTCGACACGCGACATCACCGTCGAGACCGAGAACGAAGAGCACACCGGCCGGCTGATCTCGGCGCTGCAGCACACCGATGGCTGCGAAGTGCTGGAGGTCAAAGATCGCGTCTTTGAGCTACATCGCGGCGGCAAGATCCGCGCCGCCAGCCGCATCGAGCTCAAGCGCTTGGTCGATCTGCGCTACATCTACACGCCCGGTGTCGCCCGCGTCTCGCGCGCCATCGCCGCCGATCCCGAGCGCGCCTGGGACTACACCAACATCGGCTGCTCGGTGGGCATCTTCACCAACGGCTCGCGCGTGCTGGGTCTGGGCAACATCGGGCCGCTGGCCAGCATGCCGGTGATGGAGGGCAAGGCCGTCCTCTACGACAAGTTCGCGGGCATCTCCGCCACGCCGATCCTCATCGACACGCTGGACGCCGACGAGTTCATCGAGACCGTGGTGCGGCTGTCCAAGACCTTCGGCGGCATCCACCTGGAAGACATCCGCATTCCCGAGTGCTTCAAGATCGAAAACGAGCTGCGTCGGCGCTTGGCCAAGCCAGTGATGCACGACGATCAGCACGGCACGGCGGTCGTGACCTTGGCCGCGCTGATCAACGCCTGTCGCGTCACCGGCCTGGATCTGCATCACTGCAAGGTGGCGCAGGTTGGTCTGGGGGCGGCGGGCAGCGCCATCGCGCGACTGATCATCGCTTACGGCGCCCAGTCGGTGATGGTCACCGACGTCAATCCCGAGATGATCGCTCGCCTAGTGGCCGATGGCGCGCAGGCCGCCACGCTGGATTCGATCATGGCGACGGCCGATGTCGTGATCTGCACCACCGGCAAGGTCGGCCTGATCAAGCCCGAGATGATCCGCAAGGGCCAGGTCATCTTCGCGCTGTCGAACCCGCAGGCCGAGATCGATCCCGACACCGCGCGCGAAGCCGGTGCCAGCTACGCCGCCGATGGCGCTGCGATCAACAACGCGCTCGCCTTCCCCGGCATCTTCAAGGGCGCGCTCGAGACGCGGGCCAGCACCCTGCACCCGCGCATGTTCATCGCCGCCGCCGAGGCCATCGCCAGCGTGGTGCCGCCCGATGAGGTCGTGCCCTCCCCCCTCGATCCCGAAGTCCATGAGGCCGTCCGTCGCGCCGTCGCCGACTGCGCCCGCAGCCTCAACCTCGTCAATACCGCCAAGCTCTAGCCGGCGCCTGGCCCGCCTCGACGCGCCGCGCACACCGCGCAGCCCCCCACGGGTTCGTGATACGTTGACAGGGTTTTCCTGCGTGACTCTGGGGGGATCTCACCATGGCTCTGTTCCTGCGACCGCTTCTGTTCTGTGCCCTGCTTCTTGCGCTTAGCTTCACTCCCCGTCGGAGCGAAGCCAAAGTCCCGTTCCTCATCACCTACGGCGACAGCATCTCGCAGCTTGCGCCGCTGCCCGCTGACAAAAAAGAGATCCTCGAAAAAGCGACGCGAGCTGGGGCCGAGATTGGCTACAAGTACAGCTACTTTGGCCTGTTCTTCCTCGACGTGTGGACCTGGGGCGGCGAGTACTGCCTGTTCCACGAGAAGTCGTTCTGGAGCCTCAAGCCCGAGCAGGCAGCCGAGCTTCTGGGCGTCCCGGCCGACAAGCTGCCCAAGCCGTTCTTTTATCGTTTTCCGTCGCTGCTAAGCCTGCTGGTGCTGGGCATTCTGGGGCTCCTCATCGCCAGTCGCTTCATCAAGACCGATGAAGAAGAAGCCGCCGAGCTCCTCAAAGACGAGCGCTATCGCGAGGCGCTGGAGCTGTTTCGCAAGGCGTGGAATGAAGCGAGCGCAGCCCCGGCAGCACCGCCCGCTCCTGCGGCGGATGCGGCGAGCCCGCCGGCCGCCAAAGAGGGTACCGAAGAGAGCGAGAGCGGCGACGGCGACGGCGATGCGGCCGAGGAAAAAAAGCTGGCGCTGGCGCTGCAGCCGGGCATCAACTATCTCGTGAGCAAGGGCGTGACCGCCGAGCAGGCAGGCAGCAAGCTGGCGATCCTCGTCCGCGTCGAGGTTTTGGCAAAAAACAAGGCGGCCTCCGAGACCGCGCCGGCTGCGACCTAGGCCCAGCCGGGACAGGAAGACACGATGAGCACACAGGACACAGAAGCGGCAGCGCCCCTCGTCTCGCTGATTCGCGGCGACGGCATCGGGCCCGAGATCAGCGAGGCCACGCTGGCCATGCTCGAAGCGGCCGGCGCCAAGCTGCGCTGGGAAGAAGTCCCGGCCGGCGTCGCCGCGCTGCCCACCCATCACGATCCGCTGCCCGAGATCACGCTGGCTTCGATCGAAAAGACCAAGGTCGCGCTCAAGGGACCGCTGTCGACGCCCAAGGGCACCGGCTTTCGCTCGGTCAACGTCGCGCTGCGGCAGCACTTTGATCTGTACGTCAACCTGCGGCCGGCCAAGAGCATCGCCGGCGTGCCCTCGCGCTACGAGAAGGTCGATATCGTCACCGTGCGCGAGAACACCGAAGACATCTACGCTGGCATCGAGCACTTCGTCGGTCCCGGCCGCAGCGCCGCCGAGTCGATCGCCGTCATCACCCGCCACGGCTCGGAGCGCATCGTCCGCTACGCCTTCGAGTACGCCCGCAAGCACGGTCGCAAGAAGGTCTCGATCATCCACAAGGCCAACATCCTCAAGATGTCGAACGGCCTGTTTCTGGAGGTCGGCAAAGAGGTCGCCAAGCAGTTCCCCGACATCGAGAGCGATGACGTCATCGTCGATGCCGCCTGCATGAAGCTGGTGCTCATGCCCGAGCGCTTCGACGTCATCGTCACCATGAACCTGTTCGGCGACATCCTGTCCGATCTCATCGCGGGTCTCGTCGGCGGCCTCGGCGTCTCACCCGGCGCCAACCTCGGCGAACGCGCCGCGATCTTTGAAGCCGTGCACGGCTCCGCCCCCGACATCGCCGGCCAGGGCATCGCCAATCCCTCCGCCCTGCTCATGGCCGCCCTGATGATGCTCGAACACCTCGGCCAGCACGACCCCGCCGCCCGCCTCCGCGCCGCCCTCTTCCGCACCCTCGCCGACCCCCGCACCCGCACCCGCGACCTCGGCGGCCAAGCCAACACGCAGGCCTTCACGCAAGCCGTCATCGCGCAGCTTTAGCCGACGCCGCGCCCAGCCCGCAGCCCTGTCGATCCCCCCCTAACTACTTCGCATCAACAAACGTCACCGTGGCTTCAAACCACACGTTCGGCTGCGCGCGCAGCAGGGACACGGGATTGGGAACGAGCGGGAAGGTGATGTTCTTCGCTGGGCCGTTCACTTTGACGTCGCCGCGTGAATCGGCGAGTGGCTGGGGTCCGCAGAGGTCGGGGCAGCCGGGCTTGGCGTCGGGGGGGGTCACGCTGACGTGGGCGGAGGCGAGGACGGTCGAGTCGGCCGCGACGGCGAGCGCGCCCCCGACCGAGACGTCGAGCTTCTTGCCCATCCAGGTCAGCTGACAGCCGGGGACGGAGCCGTGATGGGCCGAGACGGACTCGCCGGCGTAGACCGGAACGGTGCCGCTGACTTCGCAGACGGGAAGGACGCTGGCGACGGTGCCGGCCTTGGCCTGGACTAGCTGCACTTTCATGCGTAGCTGCGCGGTGCGCAGGCGGGGTGGCTCTTGCGGCGGCGGCGGGATCGCATTGGCGTCCCCGGCCAAACTAACCAGAACGGAAACCAGGGCGGCCGACTTGGCTGAAAAAGGTCTCAAGGAATCCCCCTCTGCGTTCGCTGCGCGGCGGCGTGTCGTGGCCCTCGATCTCGACACGTCCGGCCGGGCCGATCAAGCGCGACGTTGTGCTCGGCGCGGCCGGTGCCCAGAGCAGAGCGGTTATTGCGCGCCTTTCGGGGGCGTGAAGACCGGCGCTGAACCCTGCAGACCCACGCCCTTTTCATCGAGCCCGGGGTGCTTCGACTCCTTTTGATCCCAGGCCCGGCCAGGTCCGCCAGGCGGCATCGCGGCCTTGTGATCCGGGCCGCCGACGGGCTTGGCAGGCGCTGCGGCCTTGGCTGCGCTGGACAAGGCGGGAACGGGTCGGCGGCGCAGGTGGCCCAGGCAGGTGGGACAGAACCGAGCCTGCGGCATGTGCTCTGGGACCGTGGCGTGAAACATCACGCACAGCGGGTTGGCGTTTTCGGGCGGCCGATACGGGACCCCGGCCGGGGCGTCGGGGTTCTGGACGTTGTGCTTGCAGTGGTTGCCGTTGCCGCCGTGGCCTTCGTAGTGCTTGGCGTTCATCACGACCTGACCGTTGGCCCGTTTTTCCGACGACACCGCTAGTCCCAAGATGTGCCCAATCTCGTGCACCACGGTGCAGGCGATGGCGGCGGCGGTCGACTTCGGCGAAACGGTGATCGTGGCCACGTTCGTGACCCCCTGCACCCCGCCGCGATCCAGGCCCATCATCCGCAGCTCCAGCTTGAGCTCCAGCTTGCAGCGGTCGCCGTCGCCAAGCCGCCCCAGCCAGCCAGCCAGCGCGGAATGCCCCAGACGGATCGCCACCGTCTGGTCATCGATGCGCTGGGCACTCTGGTGCAGCTCCTCGTTCCAGGTTGAGTGCGCCAGCTCGTTGGAAAAGCACTGGAACGTGGGGCCGAGGACCTGGTCGTCCAACCGCTGCAGCGAGAGCCCGCGCAGAAAAAACGGAGCCTGGGCCCAGCGTGCCTTGGGGAAGCGCTGGGTGATGTGCAGGGCCCCTTCTTCGATGCTCAGGTGCGGTCGCTGGGGATCGGCGTTGGGCTGCCGATCATTTACGCGTTCGAGCACAAACCCGCCGCCACTCTTGCGAAGCTCGCACACCAGGTCTTGCCAGCTGGCTCCCTCCTTTTCGGCTTCTAGCTGCAGCACGACGGTCGAGGTGCCCTCGCGGGCGGGGGACGGATCTTTGCTGGGCTGGCGGACCTCGGCCCCGACCTTGATCTGGCTGAGTACCGCTTCGATGTACGCGTCGTCATATGCGGCGGCGATGCGCGGGAAGGCCTGATGAACTAGCTGCAGCTGCTCGGCAGTCTGGGCCCGAACATCGATGTACAGCCGGCGCCAGGTGGTGAACTGCTTGACAAGCTGCGTGCCGCCGCCGCCTAGCCGGGCATACAGCGAATACTGAATCCCGCCGTGATGCGGAATCTTGAAACGACGATAGGCATAGTCCACCGAGTGCGGCAGGACGAGCTCCGGAACAAACTGCGCGTCATCGGGATAGAGCCCTTTTTTGACGTAATCTTGATCTTCCGGTACCAGACAGCGCAGCTCATAGAACCAGATGACGGTCGGATTGGGGCCAATCATGGGCATCGCTACGCGGACCTGGATCTGGTTACCGAGGAGCTGCTGCCCCGGCCGGTGCTTATCCGGATAGTAGATATTGAGCACCCGGTCGCGCAGGTCGGTCTTGCCCATGTCGTTGTGCGTCAGCTCCGTGTGCTGGTTTATCAGAGGATTTTTATGATTAATAACATGCAGAAATATTTAATAAAACATAGATTCCCACAGAGGGAAACATATATAATTTTCCGATTATTAATTAATCAATGCCGCCGATTTGTTCTTAACGCTCTAGCAGCCAGCCAGAGAGGATGCTGTTCATCTGGCTGTGTTCTTCGGCGCTGAAGATGTCGGGGACCTGCAGCCAGTCGATCAGGGACTGCACCTTGCGGACAGAGAAGGGAGCGAACAGCGCCTGCTGCTGTTCTTGCGTGCGGATGTGAAGGCCGATGCCGGCGTGCTTCTGGATGGCTTGGGCTTGCTCGGAGCCGCCGGCGGTCGGGTTGCTTTTCCACTGCACGCTGGTGCAGGCCAGCACGCTGCCGGGGGCGCAGCAGGCGTGTAGGGCGGCGAACAGCCGGGCCAGCGCCTCGTCGGGGATCAGGTAGGCGACGCCGATGACGCCGATGGCCAGCTGCGGCTTGGGGCCGAAGTAGGCCTCGACCTGAGCGATGACGGCGGGCGCATCGGCAGCGTCGATCTGCACGTACTTCATGGTCGGGCGATCTTTGAGCAGCTCGGTGCCGTAGCTCACGGTCAGCGGGTCGAGGTCGGAAAACAGGATCTTGGCCCGCGGCATAAGCTCGTTGAAGTGGCCGCCCGTCGTCAGGCCGCTGCCTAGGTCCAGGACCTGCGTGCGCCCGGCTGCTTCCCACTCGGTGGCGACCAGCTGCAGGAACCAGCGATTGAGCCGCGCCCACTTGGGATAGGAAGGCACGCTCTTGAGGATCGCCGCCGCCGCTTGCCGGTCGACTTCGTAGTTGTGGTGACCGCCGAGCATGAAGTCATAGATGCGGCCGAGGTGCGGCTTGAGCGGATCCGCGGACATCGCTGGTCTCCTATCGTTTCAAAGAGCGCGGGGCGGCGGCGGCAGCTGGTGACAAGCGCGCGGTGGCGAGCGGCTGAATCGACAAGCCGCGCTCAGCCAGCGCCCACTCGATCGCGCTCTGCAGCGTCGCGCAGCTGGCCATCCCCGAAAGATCGACGCCGATGCGGACCAAGGTCGCGGCCAGCTCAGCGCGGATGCCGGCCAGCACCGCCCGCGAACCGAGCAGGCTGACCGCGCTCGTCAGGCGCAGCAGCGCCTCGGCCACGGCGACGTCCACCGCATCGACGCCGGTCACATCGATGATGATGATGCGTGCGCGCATCGCCACCACCGCGTTGAGTAGCCGCTCGGTGATGGTCTCGGCGCGCTCGCGCTCGATGGTGCCGATCAGCGGCAGCACCAACACGCCATCGAAGACCGGCATGACCGGGGTCGACAGCGCATCCAGCGCTTGCCGCAGCGCCTCCTCGCGCGCTTGCATGACGCGGGCGAGCGAGGTCTGCAGCTCATCGCGTTGCCGCACCATCTCTTGCAGCTCACAGGCCGCGATCCCCGCCGCCAGGAAGCTGGCGTAGTCATGGATCACGGGGATGGCGGCGCGCTCGATGCCGCCCGCGGACCCCTCGGTGCGACAGGCGTGCTCGGCCCAGGCGCGACCGACGGCCAGAAAGGCGCGCAGGCCCAGCCCCTGTCCGCCAAGCCCCTCGCCCAGGCTCTGCGCTCCCTCAGCGGCGCGGGTGCGAGCGTATGCAAAAAGCCCATCGACAAGCTCGGCGGAAAGCGGCGGTAGGCGAAACGGCGGCAGCGCACTGCGATTGAAGACCAGGTTGTCGCGCAGCGTGGCCAAGGTCAGCGAGACCATGCGCTCCCGCTCCTCAGTCAACCAGTGACTGAGGGCCACCTGTCCGGACGGCTCGGTGCCAGCCTGGGGATCTGCACCTTGGGTACTCGACATCTCGGTCAGTGTAACGGGCCGCCTCCTCGCGGGGAAAGCCCCTTGTGCGGCCCCGATCCGCGAGGTCAGCCCCCCTCGGCTCAAACGCAGTTCTTGCGCTGTCCAGGCGCAGCCCAAGGGGACCGCTCACAACACCTCGGCTTCCGATCGGCGCAAGAGCAAGCGCAGAAGCGGGGGCGTAAAGCGGCGCTGCATGGTGATGGCGTAGAAATTTTCGTGCAGCCCGGGCACCTTGCAGTACTCGACCAGGCGACCGCTGCCTAGCTCGTCGCGCACCA
>DAORCZ010000102.1:8248-14189 GCA_035345735.1 Pseudomonadota bacterium
CCGGGCACCTTGCAGTACTCGACCAGGCGACCGCTGCCTAGCTCGTCGCGCACCACCACCGGCGGCAAGAGCGCCACCGCCCCCGACTCGCGGGCCAGCAAGCGCAGCATCGCCATGTCATCGGCCTCGGCCAGCAGGCGATAGCGCAGGCCCTGCCGCTCGCACAAAAGATCAAAGCCCGCCCGGACATCGCTGTCGCGCCCCGGCAAAAGCAGCGGGACCTCGGCGATTTCATCGGGAAAGCGGAACGCCGGTCGCCGCCGTCGCGGCTTGCCGATCAAGCTGATCGGCTGACGGGCGATGCGCCGACAGCGCCAAGGTCGCACGGCATCGCCATGCACCTGTCGATTCGACAGCACCAGATCCAGTGCGTGCATCGAAAGCTGGGTGAGCAGCGCCTCCATGTTGCCCGACTGCAGGATCAGCGCGGCCTGCGGATGCTTGAGCAGCGGCTGTAGGAAGCGCCCCTGAAAGTTGCGGGACAGCGTCGCGACGCTGCCGACGCGCAGGACCTCTTGCTCGTGCCTGCGACCATCGCGCAGCAGGCCAATCAGCTCGTCCCCGGTGGCGAAGATGGTCTCGGCGTAGCTCAGCGCCAAGTGCCCGGCTTCGGTCAGCTTCAGGCTGCGGCCCTCACGCGTGAACAGCGACTGCCCGAGCGTTTCCTCCAGCTGCTTGATCTGGGTCGACAGGGCCGACTGCGACACACGCAAGCGCGCCGCCGCCCGCGTCAGGTTCCCCTCGCGCGCGACGGCCCAGAAGTAGTGCAGGTGGTGGTAGTTCAGACGGTTGGGGGCCACCTTGGCATCGCCATCGTTCATGTAAACAGAACGATACCCCAAGATAATTGAATTTTTCAGAATCTTGGTCGGCCAGCATCCTGGGGTCATGAGTCATTCACCCACTTGCTCGGAGGGCGCGTGATGGCCTCGCTACTTCCCTGGCAGCCCGCACTGCAGATCGGCCTGGGGCTCGCCGTTCCTGGGCTTTATTTCCTGGCCACTTTTGGGCTGCTACTCCGTCGAGAATCGGGCCGCCGTGCCCTGCTGGACAAAGCCAGCCTTCTGGCCTGTCTGTGCGCGCTTGCTTCGGCGGCGAACCTGCTGCTTTCCGGTGCGGCTCCGGTGCGCTGGACGCTGCTTGCCCACCCCACGGGGCGGGCGCTGTGGTCGCTGAGCGTAGCCAGTGATCCGCTCAGTAGCGTGGTGCTGTCGCTGGTCAGCTTCTTGGGCTGGGTGATCGTTCGCTACTCGCATCCCTATCTGGCAGGAGAACCCGGTCTGCGTCGCTACTACGGCTGGCTGCTGGCGACGCTGGCCTCGGTATCGCTGCTCGTGCTGAGCAACAGCCTGCTGCTGCTGCTGCTGGCCTGGATCGCGGTCAGCCTGTCCCTGCATCGCCTGCTGACGTTCTATGCCGACCGGCCGGCGGCGCAGCTTGCCGCCCGCAAAAAGTTTGTCGTCAGCCGCCTCGCCGAGCTGTCCTTGGCCGCGGCAATTGCCCTGATCGGGATCGAGCTTCACACCCTGCAGATCGACCAAGTCCTGGCGCGAGTCTCGCGGCTGTCGACTGTGCCGGTCACCCTGCAGATCGCGGCCGTGCTGGTGGTGCTCAGCGTGTGTCTGAGGTCGGCGCAGCTTCCTTTTCACGGCTGGCTGATTCAGGTCATGGAGGCCCCGACTCCGGTATCCGCGCTGCTGCATGCCGGCGTGGTCAACCTGGGCGGCTATCTGCTCTTGCGCCTGGGCGGACTTGTCGGCAGCTCGCCGGCGGCGGGAGGACTGCTGGTGATCGTCGGGGGTCTGTCGGCAGTGCTGGCCTCGCTGGTGATGCTGACGCGGGTCAGCATCAAGGTCGCCCTCGCCTGGTCGACCTGCGCTCAGCTCGGCTTCATGCTGCTGGAGTGCGGCCTGGGGGCCTATGACCTGGCGCTTGTACATCTCCTCGCGCACTCGCTGTACAAGGCGCACGCTTTCCTAAGTGCCGGCTCTGCCGTCGAGAATTGGCGGACCGAGCGTCCGTGGCGGAGGCTTGCGCCGCCCTCGCTGGCCGGCTGGTTGGGCTATGGCGCGGTGAGCCTGGGAGTGGTGCACGCCGGGGGAATTCTGACCGGCTCGCTGGCTCTGCCCACGACGCCAAGTGGGGTGCTGCGCGTGATCCTAGGCTTGGCCCTCACGCCGCTCTTTGTCGTCGCTGGACGGGGCGGGCTGGTCGCCAGCTTGGCTCTCGCGGTCGGGGTGGCGGGGCTGGCAGCTGTGCCGCATCTTTGGGCTCGGCTGCTGGGCCTGGGGTCGGCCAGCTTTCTGCCCCACCACGGGCCGCCGGCCTGGACCTTGGCCTTTGCCGCGCTGGGCTTCGTGGTCCTCTTCGCGCTGCAGGGGACGCTGCTTTCCGCCCCGCAAGGGACGTGGTCGCGCCGTCTGTATCCCTGGTTCTTCGGCGGGCTGTTTCTCGACGAGCTGTTTACTCGCCTGATGCTGAAGTGGCGCCGGCGGCAGCCTGCCGGGGCAGGCCGTGCGAGCTTGCCGCGCCATCCCCTGTCGGCGCTGCCCAGCAACCCAGAAGGGCCACCCGCGCGGGCCGAGATCGATCACGCCGTCCGCTGGGCCTGTCAGCGCGTGGCCCCGACCTGGCCGCTCGATCGCTTCATCGCAGTGAACCCCTACCACGGCCTGAGCGACCGACCGATTCAGGCCGCCGCTGCCGAGCTACAGCTCCTAGGTGGAGCCCAGCTGCTGATGCCGCGAGCGTTTTATCGCCGCGCCTGGCAGAGCGGACAGCTGCGACGAGAACACTTGGCAGCCGGGCTGGAAAATCACCGCAGCACACTGACCGTCGAGGGGCTCATCGCATGCCTGCAGGCGACGCCAGCGCCCCTGCCGCGCCTGCGGCTGGTCTGCGATCTGGTGGCGATGCGCGGGGACGCTGCCCAGCGCGAATCGCTGCAGCCCTGGCCGGACTACGTCACGCACCAGATCAGCCAGTTCTGCGCCGCGTGGTTCGACGGTGGGCAGGCCGACTGGCCGATCCCGCGCGGGCCGAGCATGTATGCCACATGGAAGACGCTTGCGGCCGCCGATCGCGGTCCGGTCCTGCGCATGGGGCTTCCAGATTTTCGGGCCCGCGTCGCGGCGCTGCCGGCCACCGCACAGGATCTGTTGGCCTTCGTCACGGCGGAGCTGCGCATCCCGGCGGCGGCCTGCCCGGCCTACTTCGCCGCCCTGCTCTTGCGGATCAACGGCTGGGCCGCGTGGTGCGCCTACCAGCGCTTTGAAGCGCGCAAGTTCGGGGGCGACGATGATCAGATCGTTCAGCTGCTGGCCATTCGCCTGGCTTGGGAGTGGCTGCTGGCTCGCTGCGCCGAGCTCACCGAGAGCGAACAGCTGCTGTTCCACACGCAGTGGGGCCAGTACGACACCCTCCTTGCCGACACGCACGCCGCGCAAGAGCCGGACTGGCTGCTGCAGCAGGCGATGGAGCAGGCGTATCAGGACACGCTCTGCCAGACGCTCCGGCCGGGCGAGACGCAGCGGGCAGAGTCGTCGGACGATGACGATGCGCCCGATGTCCAGGCGGTCTTCTGCATCGATGTGCGATCCGAGCCGTTCCGACGCGCCCTGGAAGCCTGCTCGGGTCGCATCCGGACTTCGGGCTTCGCGGGCTTCTTTGGCCTGCCGATCGACTACACAGCGCTGGGCTGCGAGCACGCCGAGCCGCGGCTGCCCGGCCTGCTCTCGCCTCGGCTGCATGCCCGCGAGTCCTGCGACCGTCCGACGCAGACCCAGCACCTACAACGCCAGCATCAGCGCCGCGCACAACAGGGACGTGCCGCTCGCGCGCTGCGCCGTCTGGCCAGCTCGGCCTTCGCGTTCGTCGAGACCTTCGGGATGTTCTACGCGCTCAAGCTGCTTGCCCGTAGCCTGCGTCGCACTGACCTGGGCCCATCGTCGCTGGCTGGTCAGCGCGCTGCCGAACCTCAAGCCCACCCACCGCGTCCTTCGCTGCCAGACACCACGGATCTGGCCCCGATGTTGGCCGGCATCTTGGGGGCGATGGGTCGGACTTCCGATTTCGCCCGCTTGGTGCTGCTCTGTGGCCATGGCAGCACCAGCCAAAACAATCCGCATGCCGCGGCGCTGCAGTGCGGTGCCTGCGGCGGACAGAGCGGCGAGGTCAATGCTCGCTTGCTGGCTCAGCTTTTGAACAGCGCCCCGCTGCGCGACGATCTGCGGCAGCACGGCATCGACATTCCAGACAGCACGTGGTTTGTCGCCGGCTTGCACGACACCACCTCGGACGACGTCCAGCTGTTCGATCTGGATCGCGTACCGACGATGCACCAGGCGCTCATCGCCACGCTGCAGGGCTGGCTGGCGCAGGCCGCGGCGAGCAATCGCCAGGCTCGCGCGGTCAGTCTGGATCCCGAGCTCGCGCTCTTGGATCGCTCTGCGCAGCGGCATGCGTTTGTGCACCGCGGCCGCGACTGGGCCCAGGTCCGCCCCGAGTGGGGCTTGGCCGACAACGCCTGCCTGATCGTGGCTCCGCGTCATCGAACACGACGGATCCCGCTGGGCGGTCGCGCCTTCCTGCACGACTACGACTTCCGAAGCGACGATTCGCTGCGCACCCTGGAGCTGATCCTGACCGCGCCAATGGTGGTCACCCACTGGATCAACTTGCAGTACTACGCCTCGACGGTGGATCCGCTGCGCTACGGCAGCGGGAACAAGGTGCTGCACAACATCGTGGGCGGGCACCTGGGCGTGTTCGAAGGCAACGGTGGCGATCTGCGCATCGGGTTGCCACTGCAGTGCCTGCACGATGGAACCGCGTCGCGCCACACCCCGCTGCGCCTGAGCGTGTTTATTGAGGCCCCGCACGCCGCCGTTGAGACCGTGCTCGCGCGCCATGCCCAGATCGCGGATCTGGTGCGCCACCAATGGCTGCACCTGTTTTTGATCGACGCCGCAGACGGTCGCATCACGCGCTTTCACAGCGACGCGCTGCGAGTGTTCCCGGCGGCCGCGTTGGCCCCCCGGAAACCCCAAGCCGCAGCGGCGTAGCGCATTCGGCAGGACGTCACCATGGAGAAACTGACGATGAATCAGACCGGATTTCCTTGGATCAACATTCCGATGTTTGCCGACTTCGACGAGCCGCAGGTCTTCGTGGGTCGCCCGCAGGAGCTGGCGGTGCTCTATCGCGGCCTGGTGCAGGCCGGCAATGCGGTGCGCGGTGGCCGCTTCGGCATCCATCGCAAATTTGTGGTGCACGGCTACCTGGGCGTCGGTAAGTCGGCGCTGATCATGGAGACCCTGCGCCTGCTGCGCGAGGCGAAAAATGGCGATGCGCAGCTGTCGGCGGATCTGCCCATGCCCGAGGATCCCGAGCGCTGGCTGATCCTGCGCATCTCTGGCAAGCACGTCACCGGACTTGATGGCCTGGTTTCTTCGCTGCGCTGGACGATGAACGAGAGCCAGTCGGCAGATGATGAGCAGGGGGGTTCGCTCTATCCGCGCTTGGCGCTCTTCGAGCATGTGCATCGTCAGGCGGAAAACGTCGCCAGCCGCGCGCTGCATCTGGGGCCGATTCATCACCTGCTGCGCACGCGCGAGGTGCAGCTCTACGAAACCGTGCGCTCTGACCTGCGCGCGCTCTCAGCCACGCTGGAGCAGATCGTGCAGCAGGCCCACGAGCGCAGCCGGGGCGCGCCCGAGCCGCAGCGCAACCTCGGCGACCCCGACCCGACCAGCGTTCAGCTGGAAGAAGCCCATGTGCTGGTCAGCGCGCTCAACCACTTCTTTCGCGGTGCCACGGCGGCGGGCCTGCCCACCCTGCTCATCCTCGATGACTTTGACGAGCTCGCGGTGACGGCTGGAACCTCGGTGACGCGACGGGCAAGGACGCTGCACGGTCTGCTGAGTGAGCTGTCGCAGCTGAC
>DAORCZ010000103.1:0-14157 GCA_035345735.1 Pseudomonadota bacterium
TCGACGCCCCGGCGAAAAAGGGAGGCCGCGTCCGCGGGGGCCCCAGCCGTGCAGCCCATTCGCGATGAGAGCGTTCGCAGCCTAGTTTGTAAACCCCGCCTTAGAACGTCTCGCTGCCGTCGGGTTCTTTGGCGGCACCGCGTTCTTGGGTGCTGACGCGATAGGCGTGGTTGCGGGCGCGCATCATGTTGCCGAGGGGTCGGTGGGCGGTGAGGGCGTGCCAGGGGTCGAAGGAGAGCTTCTCGATGAACTCGGCGAGGCGGCGGCCGCGGTCGGAGGCGGTGTCCTGCTTGGGCAGGGTCAGGCGGCCGACGGTGACGTAGGGGGCATCGGCTTCGCTCCAGTCGATGGAGGAGTCTTCGATGGGGGTCTTGTCTTCGCTCTCGAAGAACTGCACGGCGAAGTCGTATTCGACGGGCTCTTTGGCGAGGCGGGCGGAGAGCTCGGTGGTGAGGTACTCGGCGTCGCCACTGCCCCCGGCCCCGGCCGCGCTGGCCCGCGGACGCAGCGTGTAGCGCACGGCGTAGTCGCCCCAGGCAATCGGCAAGGCGGAGTAGTACTGCGTGGTGGCCAGAGACGGCATCGGCTGACCGAGGCCAGCGGTCAGCTTCTTGAGCAGCTTGAACGTGCCGCCCACACCAAACAGGCCAAAGGCACGCGGCAGTAGCAGGGCGGGGCTGGCGGCGGCGCGGACAAAGCCGACGAATTCATCGGCGTTGCGGAACGGAGTCGATGAGCTGCGGATGGCCAGGAAGTCCTGCGTCGTCGCGTCTTCCATGCCGGGGATGATCTTTTTGCCCGGCACCCCCAGCACCTTGATGGCGATGCCGCGCACGTCGCCAGCCCGATCCGACTGGTGCTTGCCCGAGCCGTTCGAGTAGCGGACATAGGCGCGATAGGTCGCCGGCTGCGCAAACAAGCCGGCCCGCGCGTGCGGCGGCAGGTTGTCGAGCACGGTGAAGGTCGCTTCAACGGGGCACTGACCCTTGGCGTGCAGCGCGCGGCTCGCCGGACGGCCGGCGGCGTTCTTGCGCTGGAGCTCGCGCAGCGTCTGCGCATGGCGCTCGAAGCGCTGGGCTTCGTCGGTGTCGATCTTCTCTTTCCAGGTGGTCGCTGGGGCCATCGCTGCTCCTAGGTGAGGGGGAAGGTAAACCGGAGTCCGGGGCCGGGCACCGCCGCGCGATGGCGGGTGCACAGGCCCGGGGGTTGCTTAGATACAGCGGCCGGTGCCGCTGCAGGTCAGGCCGCCGCCGCAGTCGGTGCCGTAGGCGGTGAAGTTGGCGGGGCAGCTTGTGCGGCTGCCATCGCAGGTGTCGGCGGGATCGCAGATCGCGCTGGCCCCGGTGGGCTTGCACATATAGCCGGCGGGGCGCAGGAGGTTGGCCGGACAATCGACGCTGCTGCCATCGCACAGCTCGGGAGCGTCACAGGCGCCGGCGGCCGGCCGACAGACGGTGGTATTGCTCTTGCGACCATCGGCGGGACAGGTGGCGCTGCTGCCGGTGCAGAACTCGGTGGCGTCGCAGACTCCGACCGCGGCGCGACAGACGGTGGTGTTGGGCAGCGGCGTGCAGGTGCCGTCGGCGGTGGCGCCCTTGGCGGCGGTGCAGACCTGACAGTCGCGATCATCGCTGCCGCAGTCGGCACTGCAGCACACGCCGTCGGCGCAGAAGCGGCTCGCGCACTCGCGCGTGATCTGACAGGTCTGGCCGTTGGCCTTGGGGTTGAACGTAAAGACATAGCCGGCCCCGGCGTTGAGCACGGTCGAGACATTGACATCCGGACTGGCGACCAGGGCCCGCGTGCCATCGGCCGACAGCGACACCGACTTGCCCAAGTTGTCGTTGTTCGCGGCATCGCTGGCGATGAGCTTGGCCTGCTGCGCGTAGACGTTGCCGGCTCGCACAAAGACATAGCCAGCCCCGCGTGAGCTGGGCGCCTTGGTGCGCGCACCCAAAAGGGCCAGCTCGCCATCGCCCGACAGGGCCACCGAGGCCCCGAGGAGATCATTATTGGCAGCGTCGCTGGCGCGCAGGATGGTGAGCTCGGTCCAGGCGGTGCCGCTGCGCGTAAAGACATACCCGGCGCCGTTCTTGGTCAGGGCGCCTTCGCTCTGGTTCTCGGCGCCGATCAGCGCCACATTGCCGCTGCTGGCAAGGGCAACGGACGTCCCGAAGTTGTTGGTGGCCGCTTTGTTGCTGGCCAAGAGCTTGGCCTGCTGCGTCCACATGCCGCCGCTGAGCGTAAAGACATAGGCCGCGCCGTTATCCGTCAGGCCGCCGTCGTCTTCGCCATTGGCGCCGATAAGCGCCGTCGCCCCGTCGGCTGAGATGGCCACCGCATGCCCGAAGGTCTCGGTGCTGGCGATGTCGCTGGCGAGGAGCTTTTTGGTCTCGGTCCAGGTGGTGCCACCAGCGGCGCGATTGAAGACGTAGGCGGCGCCATTGTTGGTGGTGCCGACTTCATCCTGATCGGGCGCACCGACCAGCAGGGTGTTGCCATCGGCCGACAGCGACACCGAGCGACCGAAGCGATCGCCGGCCGTCTTGTCGCTGGCCAAGAGCTTGGCCTGCAGGGTCCAGGTGCCGGCGATGGGCACGAAGATCCACACCGCGCCGCGGTTGGTGACCGCGCCCTCGTCTTCGAACTCGCTGCCGATGGCGATGGTCATGCCGTCAGCGGCGATGGCCACGGACTGCCCGAACAGCTCATTGGCCGCGCGATCGGCGGCGTCGGCCTGCAAGAGCTGACCTTGAGTCCAGGTGGTGCCGCTGCGGGTAAAGATGTGCGCGGCGCCGCTGTCGGTCAGCGCCCCGTCGTCTTGGCCACTTGCCCCCAGGACGGCGAAGCTGGCGTCGGCAGCCAGCGCGACACCAGAGCCCAGGTTGTCATCGGCCAGGCCGCCTGTGACCGTCAGCTTGACCTCTTGGGCGTAGGCCAAAAGCGCCTGCGCCTGCGAGGCCACCGGGTCGGTGAGCCCGTCGGGCCCGGCCGGCATCGTCGCCCCACAGCCGGAAACGAGAGAGAGCCCAGCGAAGAGCAGGCTGGTCGCCGAACCCCAGACACGGCGATAGCCGTGGACATTGCGAGAGAAGGCACGAGGCGAAAGAGGGGATGAAGACTTCATAGAAGGCCTCCTGTTCTCGTGAAATTAGGTACCTATTTTGATTATTTATGAGTTCCTATACTCAATTCATGGCCGGGGGGCGGACTCACTGGCCCGGGTCGGCGACTCGCGAGACGGCGCCGGAGCGGGCGCATCGCTGCTCTGTTCATCGGTGGCAAACAGGCCTTCGAGCTCGCTGGCGTACTGTTTGACGGAATCGATGAGCTTCTGCTGATCGTTGCGGAACATGTACATGGCGCGCACTCGCGCCTCGTCGTAGTCGGCGAACTTGCGGGTTGCGGCCTGGGCCTTGTCCTCGGTCATGCCGAGGGCGACGAGGGTGTGCTGGGCCATGGTCAGGCTGCCCTCGAAGGTCTCGCGAATGACCAGGCTCACGCCCATCGCCAACAGCTGATAGGCGTGCGGCCGGTTTCTGGCGCGGGCGACGATGGTCAGGTGCGGGAAGTGATGCTGCACCAGCTCGACGACCTTGAGCGAAGTCACCATGTCATCGATGGCGACGACGAAGACCTTGGCCCGCTCGGCATGGGCAGAGCGCAAGAGGTCGAGGCGAGTTGCATCGCCGTAGTAGATCTTGTTGCCGAACTTGCGCACGAAATCGACGTGCGTGCTGGCGGCATCCAGCGCGGTGAAGCCGATGCGATGCAGGGACAGCATGCGACCGACGATCTGGCCAACGCGACCGAAGCCGGCGATGACCACGGGGTTTTCGTGATCTTTTTCTGCCACGGTGTCGAACTCGCGCGACTCGACCTGCTTCGAGAGGCGAGCGATAAAGCGATCACCCAGCATCAGGGCCAGCGGCGTGAGCGCCATCGACATGGTCACGGCAACGATCAGAAAGTCGGCGTCGCGCTGCGACATGACGTGCGCGGCGGTGGCGATGCCGAACAGCACAAAGGCGAACTCGCCGCCTTGCGACAGGGCTCCGGCGATGCCGGTGGCAGACGCTCGGTCCTGCCCAAAGCGGCGGGCCACGAAGTAGACAACCAGGGCTTTGAGCGCCATGAAGCCGACGACAAAGCCGAGGAGCGCCAGCGGTCGCTCGCGCACGATGCCAAGGTTTGCCGACATGCCGACGGCCATGAAGAACAGGCCGAGGAGCAGGCCCTTGAAAGGCTCGATGTCGGCGTGGAGCTCATGGCGATACTCCGACTCAGCGAGCAGCACGCCCGACAGGAAGGCGCCGAGCGAGGCCGACAGCCCCACCTTTTCCATCAGCGCCGAGGTGGCGACGACGACGAGCAGGGCCATGGCGGTCATGATCTCTTGATTGCCGCTGGCGGCGATGGCGCGGAACGCCGGACGCAAAAGATAGCGACCGGCCAGCACCAGGCCGACCAGCGCGACGATGATCTTGGCCGCGAGCATAAAGCCGCTCGTCGGTGCGGCGGCAGGACCATGACCGGCAGCGGCGCCACCGGCCAAGAGCGGCAGGATGACCAAGAGGGGAATCACCGCCAGGTCTTGAAACAGCAGAATGGCGAAGGTGGCGTTGCCCTGCGGGCTCTGCAGCTGACCGCGTTCGGCCAGCACCGGCAGCACAAACGCCGTCGAGGACAGCGCCATACCAAAGCCGGCGATGAGCGCCGGCAAGGCGTGCACCCCCAGCGCAACACCGGACGCGGCGAAGACTCCGGTCACGGCCAAGACCTGCGCGCCGCCCAGGCCAAACACGTCGCGCCGCAGCACCCACAGACGCGAGGGATTGAGCTCCAGCCCAATGAGAAACAGCATCAGCACGACGCCGAATTCCGAGAAGTGCAGGATGCTCTGCACGTCGGTGATCAGACGCAGAGCGAACGGCCCGACGGCGACGCCGGCTGCGAGATAGCCCAGCACGGCTCCGAGCTTCAGCTTGCGAAACAGGGGCACGGCGAGGACGGCCGCGACAAGCAGGATCAGCGACTGATGCAGAAGAGACATGGGAGGGAGACATTATAGGGCCCGGCCCGCCTCGGGTGGGGGCTTGTGGTGGAGGGAGATGCGCGGAGAGCCCGGCTGCGGTCAGCCCGGGGCGCAGCTATCGGACTTCCCGCAAGAAACTTGGCGCGATAAAGTCGCCGCCCGGCGCAGTCGGCACCCTGGGCTGGTCTGCTCAATGTGTCGCCTGGCTGGCCGGCCGAGAATCTCGGACCGATCGCCCGCTGCCCCTCGCTGCGAATCGAGATCGCCATGCCCAAGCCGATGCCTCCCCCCCTGCCCCGCCGTGTCGTTCCCCGCGCTGCCCTGGCGGCGCTTTGGCTGCTGTCCTGCGACGCGAGGCCGCCGCCCGCCGATCCGGGAGCGGTGACGCTGCGTCGCCTGTCGCGCACCGAATACGACCGAACGATCGCGGATGTGCTGGGCGTAAGCGGCAACCCCAGCAAGAGCTTCCCGCCCGACGACACCGGCCACGGCTTCGACAACCTGGGCGATGTGCTTTCGCTGTCGCCGCTGCACCTGCAGATGTATCAGCGGGCCGCCGAAGCGATCGCCGCCGATGTCACGCGCCCCGACGGTGCACCGCTGTCGCGCGACATCGCGCTAAGCGAGCTTTCGCACAGCGAGTACGTCATCCCCCGCGGCAACGAGCTGATCTTTGTGACCGGCACCTCGGCGCTGGTGACGATCTCGCTGCCGCGCGACGGCACGTATCGCATCCGGCTTTCGGCCTATGGCCAGCAGGCCGGTCCCGATGTGGTGCAGCTGGGCGTCGGGCTGGATACCCGCATGGATCAGGTGATCAGCGTGCCGGCGACGGTGCCGACGGACTACGTGACGCAAATCGCCGACTTCGCGGGGGTGCACATCCTGCGGATCAGCTTCCTCAACGACTTTTACGATCCCGGCCGTGGGCTCGATCGCAACATGATCCTGCGCTCGCTGCGCGTCGAAGGCCCGATCGAGCTAGAGCGGCCCAACCCGCTGCGCCGTCGCTTCGTAACCTGCGAGCTGCCTGTTGATGACCCAGCGGCCCAGCGCGAATGCGCGACTCAGATCCTGCGGCGCAGCGGTCGTCTTTTGTATCGCCGACCGCTCGCGGACGACGAGCTGGCGTCGCTATTGCGGCTGTTCGACGAGGGACAAAGCGAGGACGAAAACGGCAGCCCCGATGCCGGCCTGCGCCTGGCGCTCGAAGCGATGCTGCTGTCGCCGCACTTCCTGTTTCGCGTCGAGCTCGACGACGATTCAGCCAGCCCGCGTCCGCACGCGCTTAACCCCTATGAGCTGGCGGCGCGCCTTTCGTACTTCGTGTGGAGCAGCGCCCCCGACGAGACCCTGCTCGATGCGGCTGAGCGCGGTGAGCTGGGCGAGGATGCGGGGCTCTCGATGCAGCTTCGTCGCATGCTGGCCGACCCGCGAGCCGCGGCGCTGGTCGACAACTTCGCGGCGCAGTGGCTGCTCTTGCGGCAGATCGATCGCGCCGAGCCCGATGCCACGCAGTTCCCGGCCTTCACCCCGACGCTGCGCCAGGCGCTGGCCGGCGAGACGCGGCGCTTTGTCGCCGACTTCTTCCCCGGGCTCGGGGCCCGACAAAGCGAGCGCGGCCTGCCCCTCGCGCAGCTCCTAACCGCCCGCTTCACCTATGGCAACGCGGAGGTGGCGAGGCACTACGGCCTGACGGAAGCCGCCGGCCAGGACTTCCGTCGCCTGTCGCTCGACGGCACGACGCGACGGGGCCTGTTGACCCAGGGCAGCCTGCTCACCGCCGAGTCGTATCCCACGCGGACCTCGCCGGTGCGTCGCGGCAAGTGGGTGTTAGAGCAGCTCTTGTGCACGCCGCCACCACCGCCACCGCCTAACGTCATCGGCGACTTCGGTCAGCCCGGCAGTGGCGGCACGCTGCGCCAGCGCCTGGAAGCGCACCGACAGAAGCCGGTGTGCGCAAGCTGTCACTCGCTGATGGATCCGATTGGCCTGTCGCTGGAAGGCTTCGACGCCATCGGCCGCGCCCGCAGCACCGACGAAGGCCTGCCGGTCGACACCACCGGTGCGCTGCTCGATGGACGCCGCTTTGCCGACGCTGCCGAGCTGGCGGGCCTGCTGGCCGAAGACCCTCGCCTGCCGCGCTGCGCCGCCGAGAAGCTGTTTACCTATGCCGTCGGCCGCTTCCCAGGCGAGTCGGATCAGGGCCGGCTGGATGCCCTGGTCGCGGCCTACCAGGCCGGAGACCAGACTCTTTATGCGCTTATTGAAGCGTTGGTCCAGAGCGCGGCCTTCCGCAACCGCCGGGCCGCGCCGTCGGCCGACGACACTGCGGCTACGCCCGCCGCTGTCTACCTGCGAGGTCTGCGATGAACTCGACTCGTTCGTCCCGCGGCTGGGGCCAGGCCCGCCGCACACCCACTGATTCCGCGCTCAGCCGCCGCACCGTGCTGCGGGGAGCCGGCGCTGCCCTCGCCCTGCCGTTTTTCGAGAGCCTGCTGCCCCGCTCGCTCCGCCTCTTGGGTTCACGCGCCGAGGCTGCCGAGCCACCGCAGCGCCTGCTTTTCTACTTCCTGCCCAACGGCATCCACATGCCGGCCTGGACACCAAAAACCGACGGTCGCGACTACACGCTGTCGCCGATCCTGGCCCCGCTGGCCCCGTTCAAAGATCAGCTGCTGGTGCTGTCTGGCCTGTCGAATCGCCCAGCCCGCCCCGACGGAGCTGGTGATCACGCGGGGGGCACCAGCGCCTTTTTGACCTGCACCAAAGCGAACAAGAGCGACAGCGATATTCGGCTGGGCGTCTCGGTCGATCAGCTGGCGGCCCAGGGGCTGGCCGGGGGCACGCGCTTTCCGTCGCTGCAGCTCGGTCTGGAAGGCGGCAGCAGCGGCGGCGTCTGCGACTCGGGCTATAGCTGCGCCTACACCACCAACATCTCGTGGGCCGGTCCGCGCACGCCGCTGCCCAAGCTGTCGGATCCGCGCATCGTCTTTGATGTGCTGTTCCGCGGCGAAGACGCCGGCCAGACGCCCGAGCAGATAGAACGCCGCCGGCGCACCCGCAAGTCGGTGCTCGATCACGTGCTGGCTGATGCGGGGCGGCTGCAAGGCCGGCTGGGGGGCAGCGATCGCCGCAAGCTCGACGAGTACCTCACCGCCGTCCGCTCCGTTGAGCAGCGCCTGGGCGACAGCGGTCCTAGCTGCGGCGGCGCCAAGCGTCCCGCCGAGTCCCCACGCTTCGACGAGATCGCCCGCAGCATGGCCGACCTCATCGTGCTTGCACTGTCCTGCGATCTGTCGCGCGTCGTCTCGTACATGTGGGGCAATGGCCTGTCGAACCGCTCGTACTCGTTCATCGGCGTGCCCGGCGCCCACCACGAACTATCGCACCACCAGAACAACCCCGACACGCAGGCCAAGCTGCAGGCCATCAACACCTACGAGATGCAGGTCTTCGCCTATCTGCTCGACGGGCTAAGCCGAGCAAAGGAGGGCGCAGGCAGCCTGCTCGACCGCACCCTGATCTGCCTATCGAGCGACGTCTCCGACGGCAACAGCCACAGCCACGACGACATGCCGGTGCTCCTCGCCGGCCACCTCGGCACCGCCATCCAGCCGGGTCGCCATCTCCGCTACCCCGGCCAGCCCCTCGCCAACCTCTACCTCGCGCTACTCGCCGCCATCGGCCACCCTCAGCCCCGCTTCGGCGACGACGGCACCGCGCCGCTTTCCGGACTCGGGGCTGGCTAAGGCGCCAGATTGAAATAGACGTAAACCGCCCCGGCCGTCGCCAGCGCCAGGTCCGGCTTACCGTCGCCATTTAGGTCGCCAACCGACATGCTGCGCACGTTGTTGAGCGGCGGCTTCAACGCAGCCGATTCCACCGGAGCAAAGCTGCCGTCGCTCAGCGAAGCCAGCCAGCCAATGCTGGCCACCTGGCTCGTGGCGACATCGCCAAACGCCCCGATCACATCAACCGCGCCATCCCCATCCAAGTCCGTCTGATCCAAGAGCACCGGCTGCAGCCCCCCCAGCGCATCGGTCGCCTGCGTCGAAGCCTTATCCGGCAGTGCCTTCAATAGGCCCGCATTGCGGACAAACAGACGCAGCTTGATGCCGTTGAGAGCCGTCGCCTCCAAGTTCGAGCCCCCCGCCGCGAAGGGCCCCGGACGAACCGCCAGAGCACGAGGGCTGCCGGAAAAAACGAAAGGCAGGGAACCCGCCACCTTCGGACCCAAAGCACCAACGTCGAAGACCTGGAGCAGACTGCTGCTGGCTAAGACTGCCCAGTCCCCCTGCTGGCTCGCGGCGAACAGCGACGGATCGGACGGCATGGGTACCTGGACCGAGGTCGTCGCCCCATCGCTGAAACCAGTGGCACGGACGACCTTGGACCCCGTATCGACGTGGTACGTCAGCGCGCTCGTCGCTGTCACCGCGAACAAGGCCGTCCCATCGTTGGTCTCGCTATTCGTGACTCTCACAAGCCCACTCGCAGCGGGGACTGGGCCCACGTAGAAGTTCAAGAACCGCTGCAGACCCACCTTGGCATTCTGCTCGGCGACGAAAAGTCCAGGAACCGCCGCGCTTGTGTGCCGGCCGATAAAGACCTGCAGCGCCTCGGTCTTCAAGACCGTGGGATCGTAGGTCAGCGCCGGCGTGCCACCCGACCACACGGGCGGCGTATAGATGCGAAGCGCAGCCTGCCCACGACGACGCCCCGCACTCTCAAAGGCCACCTCAGCCGGTCCGGCCGCCAAGCCCGAGGCGTCGCTGATGAGTACCCGAAGGCCATCGTCTGCGACTGCGAGCTTGCCCCCGCTGTAGACGTGTGCCGTCTTCTTGCTATCAGTCAGCGTCACCGTGGGCTGTGCCGCCGCTCCCAGACCCGGAATCTGCAGTACAAGCTCCACTCCTGCCTTCTTGCGAGCCAGGTTGGCCGGCGCGATCACCGTCGCTTTCGCGCAGCCATCCTGGCTGAGGTAGCCATCTAGGTTGCACACGGCGAAGGGCTCACAGCCCCCGTGGAGCAGCAAGCCAGCGCCCACTGCGACTGCAGAAATTCCAGACGTGTGCCGTCTCATCGGTTCCCTCCTCTGGCAGCGGCGTCCTCCGGAGTCTGTGGGTTCTTCGGGAGATAGCGCTTCGGGCTAAATACAGGCTTAGCGCCAAACACGACAGCCACCCCCACCGCAGCAGAACCCACTGATATGAGCGGCCAAGTCAGCCCATAAAGATGGGTTCCACAAGGTTCATCCTTGAATCCAGACGACGGCATGCAGGCACTCCTATCGAGCATATAAGGCTGCCGTTCCAAAACGGCGTACGAGATGGCTCCTCCCAGCAACATGGCCAAGCCAGTAATCCCAAACACTACAGAAAGCTTCACGTCGCGCTGGTAGGCCGGCTGCGCGCTGGGAAGGACGGTTTGCTCAGCATCGGCTTTGCACTTCCGTAATTCCCTTGCCGAGCTATACGCTCCCCCTCCAGGGGCGACTGCACCTTTTTCGATACAGCGTTTCGCATCCACAAGCGTCTCTCGCCATTTAGACTGTGCTTCTGGTTTCCGATCTTCTGCCAATTCCCGGGCAATAGAACAACGCCAAGTTGCCAAATAGCAATGCCATACTGGACAGTCTCTCTCTTTCTGCTCTTTCAAAATCAAATCAATGGCGTCTTGATATTCTCGGCGATCTAGGTGGGAGTTCAGTTTTTGCTGAATCTCAATCGGGGCATCTTCCGAGGCGGGGCAGGGCTTTACGCGGTCCGGGGGCACTGCAGCGCCCGTGCCTACTCCGGGGGCTGCAGCAGAAGATGGGGAGACTAGATGCTGAGCGTCCGCCGGGAAGGCTCCAATGAGAAGCAATAGCGTGCAGACCCACCAAGCTGTGACATGTCGATCGCGACAGGTTGGCGATCGCAACACTGTTCCATTCGTCATGGCTGAACCCTCACCTTACCCACTTACCCGCGGAGTCCGGACCCGCCACCTTCTCCAGAGCCACCGCCAAGCGTTCCAGCGCAGGCTGCACTTCCCGCATATCAAGCTGCTCCAGCGTCCGAACCACCTGGCAAAGCATTATTGATGCGTCCGCTGATTTTGTGAGTAGCTTTGCCGGTTCGGGCGCGGTCCCCGCCTGCGACAAAATCCTCATGACCGATGCCCAGGCTTTGTCGATGCTCTCGCGGTCCTCTCTGGCTTTGGAGGCCGTAGCCTCGCTCGCATCGCTGAGAGGCTCCAAGCCGGCGCCGAGCCCTTGCTCCAAACCCTGAAGCACTCGGAGTGCCTTGGCGAGCGCAAGCACAAGAAAAACCTTTTGCGTCCGGTCCTGGTCTTTGTCCTGCAAGAGCTTTAATTTGATATTTTGCGCATCAAGCGAATAAAGGTCTCGGCCGGCTTCGTCCATCAACGATCTAACTACAGCACGTTCTGCCAAGGGAATGGCCAGATATCTTTTTTCAATCGCACCGACCGTTTGTCCAATATAATTCTTAACTTGCCTCATTTCCGATTTCTCAGAATCAGATTTCGGACCTATCGCTCTCGCCATTTTTCGGAAGGTTTTCTCGTACTGTTCAATCCCCAACTTGCATGCATTCGCCTGGTCTATGTACACTAGATGGCTTTGATGCATCCGGCGGAGGGAATCCAACGCAGCAGGTTCTGCGCAAGGCCGAGCAGGGGGCATAGCAGAGGATGCGCCCCGCCCCGGCGACGCGACCACAGCCCCACCATCTGCTCTAGACTCGAGCTGTGAACACTGTCTTCGTAGCGACTCCAGCCCATCGCCCAACGACTTCAGCTTGGGCGTCGTATCGTGGAGGGTCTGGACGGCCTGCAAGGCCATCTGCTCATCCCAGCACTTGGGAGGCTTTGGGGGAGGACACACAACAGCCGGCGGCTTGTTTAGGTAGCAATGTCCTGCAACACCCAACACCACACCGCCCAATAAACACATCACGCAGACCCCCAGAATCCGCTCTGGAGTGCGGATAAGAAAATCGATCAGCCCGCCAGATGCCGGGGACGCCATAGCGCCAGCCTAGTGCAAAAGCGGAGGCCGATCACGATTTTCGCGGAGGGTTGCTGCGGATTCCTGGTGAGCGCTCGCTGGCGACTGCTCGCAGCAGGCGCTCAAGGGAGTCGGCGAACTCGCGCGAGCGGTCGGTGATCGAGCCGACGAAGACCTGCCGCACAAAGCCGTGCGGGTCGACAAACAGCGTGATCGGCTTGACGGCGGTGCGCAGCTCGGTTCCCAGCTGATCGCTGGTCGCGCGCCAGGGGTCCACGTCGGGAAGGTCCAGGGGACAGCGGCTGCCGCTACCAGGCAGGCGCTGACTCTGCCCGGGGCAGTTCTTGCCAGGCAGATCGACCGAGGGATGCTGCCAGAAGTCCTCGACGTTGGCTCGCGTCATCTCGGCCGGGCCATCGGCGATAAACAAAAACTCGACCTCGCGCCGCCCGCGCCAGCCACTGACGATGCGGGCGAGCAGCGGCATCTCTTCCAGGCAGGGCTTGCACGAGCGCGCCCACAGGTTCACCACCAAGACCTTGCCGCTCGGCACGGGCTTAGCGGCCCAGCTCCCCCCGCTGCGATTCCACACCTCGAGGTCGGCGAAGCGGGGACGCGTGTGCAAGAGCATGGCCTCCTGCGAGCGCTGACTCGCCTCGTCTGCCTGGACCGGGGCAGGCCACAGATAAAGCCAGGATAGAAGGATAAGGCTCGCGGATCTCATAGGCAGTCCAGGCGGTAAACCCATACGCTGTGACGTGGGCTTAGGTTGCTTTCGCTGCTGTTGGAAATGGGCCGATCTTCGAGCCGCAGGTCCTTCGGCGCGACGTCACCAAAATAATCATAGATAATGTCATTATCTTCCAGTTTTCCTTCCCTCATATACGGCTGCAGCTGCGCGCGTAACACATCTAAGCGCCGCTTCGCCTCCTGCGTCGAGGGCTTGTCCGAGGTAGCTAAGACAAAGCGGGTGCGGGCAAGCTGTCGCAGATGCATAAAGACGTCGAGCTGCTTGCGGCGCTTGGGCTCAAGCCCACTTGCCCCCTCGGCAAAGTAGACAACGATGTGCCGAAGCGTGGTCAAGTCGTCAAAGTATTTTCGCTTGGCGGTCTTGGCGTTCGTGCCAAGGCGATTGATTTCCTGATCGGCGGCGTCTGATTTGCAAACCTGCGAGCCACCTGCCGCACCGCCTTCGTCGCGATGGCGACTGCAGGCTTCCTGCAGGTTCTTCTGCGTCTCGCGCACGGAGTCGCTGCAGCCGAGCTGGCCGACCAACTCCTCCAGCTGCTCGCGCCGGCTCCTCTCAGTCGCCAGCTCGCCGCGCACCTGGGCCAGTTCCTCGATGGTGGCGAACTTCCCAGCCCAGCAGGCGCCCAGGAACAGACAGCCAAGCAGCACAGAGGCTTGGCCAGCCGCAAGCGCGCGGGAGACGGCCCTCGGCGCTGGGCACGACGCCAAAGACAGCCGACCAGAAAGGACAGGGGACAAGCTACGCGGGACGGGCGGGGGATGCATGGGGTCCTCATCGCCACATGAACCGGATCTCCGGCTCGGGCAGGGGCTTGGTATTGGGGACTGGGACACTCTCTAGGCAGTCGTCAAGCGGGGCGGTTTCCTTGGTGCGATCCTTCCAGCGCAGGGCCAGCCGGGAGCCGTAGTGCAGGTGCAGCACATGGTCCACCAAGCTCGGCAGGCGTTCGCTCAGCTGGCTGTAGACACAGTTGCGGATCAGCCCAAGCTGCGGGTCCGACCCTCCCTCCACTGAGACGGCGACACTGCGCGAGTGCGGCAGGACGGTCGGCTTGGGTCGGGGCTTGGGAGCCGCGACGGGGGTAGGCTCGGGCGCGGGCGGTGGCTCCGGGCGCGGGGGTCTCATCACGACCCGCGCCGGAGGCGGACGGGACACGGTCAGCCGGGACGGCTCGGCCGGCGGGGGCGGATGGACG
Source organism: Pseudomonadota bacterium (assembly GCA_035345735.1). Classification (GTDB taxonomy): domain Bacteria; phylum Myxococcota_A; class Polyangia; order Palsa-1104; family JAEUJZ01; genus JAEUJZ01. The sequence goes on from DAORCZ010000103.1 coordinate 13,997, forward strand.
ACTGGCGGGGGCACCACCACGACCGGAGAGGACACCGATGGAGGGGAGCTGATCGGCGGAGTCAGGATGGCCACGGCCGGGGGAACCGTCGACGGGGAGACCGCAGGCGGGTGCGTCGCAGGCGGATGTGGCACGGGCGGGGACAGCGACTCGCTGACCGA
>DAORCZ010000104.1:0-13929 GCA_035345735.1 Pseudomonadota bacterium
GGCAGTCATTGCCGTCGCGACAGGTCTTGCCGGCATCGCGCGTCTTGCAGTTGCAGGCTGGGGCCTTGCCCGCCCCAAAGGCGCCCCAGGTGCCGTTGCACTTCTCGCAAGCATGCTTGGCGGCATCGAGGGCGGGGTTGCTGACCTGAAGCTTGGCGCGCGCGGTGTCCGGGCTGGTCTCACGCTGGCCGGTGGGGCGGAAGTAGACCACCGCCTCGACATCGCCCGAGGTGGTCCAGGGGACCTTCTCTTGCCAGACCGCCCCGGGAGGCACAACAGAGGCCGGCTTGTAGTCGATGCTGAAGCTGCGTCGATCGGACTCGTACATCTCAAGCTGCACGACCTCTAGGAAGTCCTGCGAGCAGTTCTTGGCCCGCACCGGGATCTCGCCGTCACAGTTTTTGTGGCCAGCGTCGCACTTCAGCTTCACATCAGTTGCAGCGACGGTGACCGAGCCGGCGCCAGCGCAAGCAATCTTGGCGGCGGCTCCTGCTTCGGTGCCGCCCGCTTTGCTGGGCTTGGCAATGCTGAGACGTCCCGCCGCAAGACCGAGACCCAAAAGGAGAAACGTCGCAAGAGGGAGAGTGAAGCCTGAGCGAGGGGGGAAAGAGGAGCGCATGGCTCGCCATACTACGGCGGCGCCAGCTCACACAAGAGCTACGACGGATCGTTCGCGGAGAGCTGCGTGAAGAACTGCAGTAGCTCGCGATGATGCGCGCGGGCGTCCCGGCGTCCCAGCTCGATCAGGCGACCGGCAAACTCGCCATCGAACAGCACGTAGGACAGCAGATCCGATTCGTCGGCAAATTCCTGCTCGCCCAGTCGGCGCAGCGCATTGGCCAGCAGGCCTTGATTGCGGTTCGCAAAGCTCGCCGAGCGCACGTACTCCGCGGCGAGGTGGCCGATATTTTCCGACGCATCGATCAGGATCGAGGCCAGCGGTCGCAGGCCGGGATGGGGATGCCGATAGCCCATCTCGTCGTTGAGCTCGTTGATGAAGTTCGAACCGAACCGCCGCTCGCCGGCGAGCAAGATGCGGTTGATGCGCTGCAGCCGCTCGATGTCGTTCTCGACGCGATCGAGCAGCAGGGCATTGAGCGCCTTGCCGATCAAAAACCACGGACCCGGGAGGGCAGCCTGGGTCGGCGTGGGGGGCGGGGGCAAAGGCCGCTCGTACATATAGCGCGGGTTGATGACCAGAATGCCGTCGGCGCCAAGGTGACGGGCGGGGGACAGCGGCACGTTCATGCGCAGGCCGCCATCGCAATAGAAGTCGCCACCGATGCGCACGGCTGGAAACATGAGCGGAATCGCAGCCGAGGCCAGAGCATGCTCAAGCTGCAGTTCAACGCGCTGGGCCACCACCTTGCGATCACTCGACCAGTGCTTCGGCCCGCTGTGCTGACTGCCCACGAACACCACGGTCGTTCCCGTCGAGACATGGGTAGCCGAAACGGTTACGCCGTGCAGCAGGCCAGAACGCAGGTGTTCGGCGATGCGGGGAAAGGCAATGCCGCCCCGGATCACTGCTTCCATCCCCACTGGATCGATCAAGCCACCGTAGCGTGTTCCGGCGGTCTCTTCCGCGGAGGTCTGTCGGCCGAGCAGGCTGCCGACGAAGCGAGCAACGTACCCAGGTCGCAGCAGCATGACATCGGCCATGCGCAGACCAGTCCACTGATTGACCAGCTGACGCGCCCGCGATCGTGGAGCATCGGCTAGCGCAGCCAGTGCACAGCCGTTGATGGCTCCCACCGAGGTCCCGCAGAAGATGTCGATCGGGGGATCGCGCCCCAGATCACGCGGAAGCTCCTCGGCGATGTATTGGACTACGCCGATCTCGTAGGCTCCGCGCGCCGCACCACCAGCCAGCACGAGCGCTACACGTCCCGGGGTGGGATACAGATAGGAAGGTCGCGACGGAACTGCCATCGGATCATCTTACGAGACTGCTGCCGCGGACGGTGAGAAAGCCGGCACCGCAGCCGGCTTGGGCCCACTCGGTAACCCGGGGCTCGCTCGACCTTCGCAGGCATCAGCTAGGCCGCAGAGTCAGGTTCTTGTCTAGGGCCGCACAGCCCCTGCATATAATCCGCGCCATGTCGTACTCATACATGGGTCGTCGTACGCGCAGCCTGCTTCTGATCGTTTTTTGGGGCGTCCTGGGGTGCCAGACCACGGGCTTGCTGCTTGAACCCGAGGATGCGGGGACCAGCGACGATGCCGCGATCAGCGACGATCTGCGGACCGGCTCATCCTTGCGCTGTCAGGGTAAGGCGACACCCGCGTTGGGCACGACGATGCGGACCGTGATGTCGCGAGGCCAGAAGCGGACCTTCTTCCTGCACATCCCGCCCGCCTACGATCCAAGCCGGGGCATCCCCTTGGTCCTGGCTTTCCATGGTCTGTCAGACAAGGCCGCGGACTTCATCAAGTACATCGATATCGAGCGCGAGGCTGACGCGCAGAACGTCGTCTTTATTGCTCCGCAGGGTCTGGGGGTCGTGCCGGGCTGGAACGCGGGCAACTGCTGCGGTGAGCCGCAACTCTTTGGCATCGACGACGTGGGCTTCGCGCGCGACCTCATCGATCTTGCTCGGCGCGAGCTGTGCATCGACGAGGGGCGCATCTATGCGATGGGATTCTCGAACGGCGGCATGTTCAGCCATCGCTTGGGCTGCGAGCTCAGCTCGGTGCTGGCGGCAATCGGTCCGGTGTCCGGGACGCCGATGGTCAAAGAGTGCAAGCCCGAGCGTGCGATCTCGATCCTGGCGTTTCATGGCACCTCCGATCCTGTCGTCGGCTACGAGGGCGGTGGCACCGGTACCTTCCCCAAAGTTCCCGAGGTCTTTGCCGACTGGGCACGACGCGATCGCTGCAGCGATAGTCCGCACCAGACGTTCCAGCATGGCGCAGTCACCTGTCAGACCTACGAGAAGTGCGCGGACGGCACGATCGATTCGCTGTGTACCATCGACAAGGGGACGCACGCCTGGCCGGGGGCAGCCAATGGCACCAAAGACATTCGAGCCACCGCAGAGATCCTGCGCTTCTTTGCTCAGCATGCCCGCTAGGTCGCGACGCGCCGACCGCGCGTAGAGAGGTCCTCATGAGCAACCCCTTGCCTCCGCCCCATCCCGCGTTCCCGCTCGTCGCGACTCGCTTGGAGCAGCTGCTGTCATCCGCGGTGGTCGGCAGTCCGGGGGCCACGGCTCTCGTGATGGCCCAAGCCGCGCTTACCTACAGCGAGCTTTCGGCTCGCGTCGAGTCACTGGCGTGTGAGCTGGCCGAACGGGGCATTGGTCGGGGGGATCGCGTGGCGCTGATGTTGCCTAACACCCCGACCTACGTGATCGCGTTCTTTGCACTGATGCGTCGGTCGGCGGTGGTCGTAAATCTGAGTCCAGCGAATCAGGGGCGTGAGCTTGCGCAGATCCTGGCTGACTCGGGCGCGGTGGCGCTTATCTCGCTCGACCTGTTTCTGCCGGCGCTCTACAAAGTCCTGCCGGGCTCCGCGGTGCGGCATCTCATCGTGACCTCAGTTCAGGGCCTGGATGAAAAGCTGCCGTGTCCGGCGGGCGTGCCTTGCCCGCTGCGTTTTGAAACCCTCCTGCGTCGCCCCCTGGTTGCTTCGAGTTCGGTCGATCCTGGATCGGCCGATGATTTGGCGGTTCTCCAGTACACAAGTGGCTCAACGGGAAAGCCAAAGGGCGTAATGCTCTCGCATCGCAACCTGTTGGCAAGCGTGGGGCAGATCTGCAACTGGATGCAGCACGGTGAACACCCCAATGCCGCGGTCCTCTGCGTCATTCCGTTTTTCCACGTCTTCGGTCTGAGCATCGGTCTGCTCGTCAGCGTTGCCAAGGGCTACCGCATGCTGCTGGTTCCTCGTTTCGATGCCGTCGATCTCATGCCGATCTTCGCGCTGATCGAGGCGCAGCGTCCGATGTCGATCCCGGCGGTGCCCACTCTGTGGGCGGCCCTTCTCCTGCATCCCAAAGCCAGCGCTCGTTTGTTCGAGAGCGTGGTGGTGGCCACGAGCGGTGGGGCACCCCTTCCGGCCTGGGTGCAGGAACGCTATCAGGCACTCACCGGGCGGCGTATCTACGAGGCCTACGGCTTGTCCGAGGCGGCTGGCGCCACCCACTGCGGCGTGTTCCCTGAGGGCGCGCCCCCCGGTTCGATCGGCCGTGTGCTGCCGGGCCTGCAGGCGCGCATTGTCGAGTACCGCGAATCGGCAGGTCCTGATGAGGAGGTTGGCATCGGCGAGGTCGGCGAGCTTTTGATCGCTGGAGAGAACGTCATGACCGGCTACTTCGGGCAGCCTGAGCTGACCAAACGCGTCCTGCGCGATGGCTGGCTACATACCGGCGACTTGGCCCGCCGCGATGCAGAGGGGTACTTCTACGTCGTCGACCGCGGCGACGATCTCATCCTGACGAGCGCTTACAACGTCTATCCCAGTGAGATCGAGTCGCTGCTGGCGACGCATGAAGCGGTTTCCGAAGCCGCCGTGATCGGCAAGCCGGATCGGCTGCGCGGTCAGGTGGTCTGGGCCTATGTGGTGCTGAAGGAAGGCGGAACAGCGACGAGAGAGGAGCTACTTGCCTACTGTCGGGAGAATCTGCCCGACTACAAAGTGCCGCGGCAGGTGGAGTTTGTACCCAGCATTCCGCACAACCCGGCGGGCAAGATTTTGCGCCGTGTCCTGCGCGGGAACCCGTCAGGCGATGTGACCGGCTAGAATCGGCGCGGCAGCGTAGCCGTGGCAGCGGGCCGCCTGTGGCTAGTCGTTTTCGACGGAGATCAAGCCGCGCTTCACCGCGTACCGCACAAGCGCCGCGTGGTTCTGCAGGTCCAGCTTGCGCATCGCATTTGCGCGGTGGATCTCGACGGTGCGCGGGCTGATGCTCAGCTTGTCAGCGACAGCGGCGTTGGTGAGCCCTTCGGCCACCATCTTCAGTACCTGACGCTCGCGGCCGGTCAGCGTGTCGTAGGGATCAAACTCGCCGCTGTCACGCGTCTCGTAGGGCTCCAGATCCGCTTCCGTGATCGAGGGCGGCAGGTAGCGACGGCCGGCCGCAATCTCTTGGATGGCGCGCAGGATCTCGTTGGCATCTGAGGCCTTGAGCGCGTAGCCAGCCGCCCCACAGCGCAGGGCCTCAGCGACGTAGGCCTTGGTTGCGTGCATCGATAGAATCAGGACGCGACAGCGCGGGTACAGCTTGGCCACCTGGCGCGTGATGTCGAAGCCGCTGACGTTTGGCAGCATCAGATCGAGCACCAGCACATCCGGCTTGTGCTTGGCGATCAGATCGACCACCTCCAAGCCCTCTCCTGTCTGGCCCACGACTGTGAGGTCGGGCTGAGCGGAGAGCAGGGCACAGAGGCCCTGCCGCACCACCGTATGATCGTCTGCCACTACTACTCGGATCAGCTTTGTCATAATCATTTTCTCCGACGGCCTTGCGCCTAGCTTTGTGCTCTGCTCGGGGGCGCTAGGGAACGCTAGGGCCTTTGTTCTCCAAACCACCCAAAACGCGCAGCGACGCCGGCTGGGCCTCGATGAGGTCTTCCGCGGGCGTAGGTTGCAAAGGCAGCTCTGCCGTCACTAGGGTGCCTTCGCCTGGTCGTGACTCCACAGTGCAAGTGCCACCCAAGAGTCGTGCGCGTTCAATCATTCCGGATAATCCTGCGGCTTGTCGTGCCGAGAGCGCTCCTTCGGGATCAAATCCCTGCCCGTGATCTTCTATCTGAAGTCCCAAGAGCACTCCATCCGACCAAATACGGACTGTGGCCTCATTTACCTTGGCGTGGCGCGCCACGTTGGTCAGGGCCTCCTGTGCGATGCGGTAGGCCGTACTCTCAAGCTCGGGGGGAAAGCGGCGATCGACGCCGCGCTGCAGCAGCGAGACACGGATATGCATCAATCGGTCAAAGCGCTCGGTGAGCCAGCGGAGTGTCGGGACCAAGCCGAGATCGTCAAGGATTGTCGGCCGCAGCTCAAGCGAGAGCCGGCGCACCCGCTCGACAATATCCCCGACTAGCTCCTGTGCGTTGCGCAGCGCGGTGCGGGCATCCCCGTCTTCTACGGCCGCCGGCTGGATGCGCTGCAGGCTTAGTTTGAGTCCCGTGAGGAGCTGGCCGATATCGTCGTGGAGCTCGCGTGCGACGCGACGGCTCTCGGTCTCTTGCGCGTTGGCCAGCCGGCGCGACAGGTCCTGCACCATCTGCAGCGCTTGCACGGTCTGGGCCCGGTGCTCACGCTCGCGATCGAGCGAGTTGGCCAGCACCGCGGCTCGGTCGCGCTCTGTCAGATCGCGGATGATGGTCATGGTGGCCGACCAGTCATTGACGCGTACATGGGCGCAGTGCCCGCTGACGTGGACGATACCGCCATCGCGCCGCAGGAGATAAAGCTCGGTGGGCTGTGGGCACTGCGCGTCGGGGCTCGCCAGGAACGAAGTGATGCGCGGGATCATCCGCAGCTTCTCTGCCGCCGGCAAAAGCAGCGTGGCGTCGGTGCCCGCTAGCTGCTCGCTGGTGTCGTACCCGGTGATGCGTAGCAACGTCGGATTGACATAGCTTATCGTCGTCCCCTTGGTCAGCAGCAGGCCATCCGGTGAGCTCTCGGCCAGGTTACGGAACAAGCTCTCCGAGTCACGCAGAGTCTGTTCATTGCGCAGTTGCTCAGTTACATCGCGCAGGAGACCGATGACACCCTCAATGCGGCCGTCGGCGTGGCGTAGCGGGCCATAGGTCACCTGGACCCAGAGCTCACGTCCAGACTGATGGTGGCGCAGCGCGATGGGAGCCGCCGTGAAGATCTCGCCCATGCTGGCGCGCTCGCGGCCCTCGGCCTGCCAGCACGCGACGCGCGGCGCAAGATGCACTTTGGCGCCGATCATCGAGGTGGAAGGAATGCCCGTGCACTCCTCCATGTAGCGATTCCATGCCCTGTAGGTTCCTGCTCGGTCGGTCACCACCATGCCAACCTGGGCGTTGGCAAAGATCGCGTTCTGCAGATCGATGGACTGCTGCAGCTTCTGCTCTGCCTTATGGCGATCGGTGATGTCTTCGAGCATCGCCGCGCGGCGATACGGCAGGCCATTTTCGTCGTTGATCGGAAAGACGATGATGCGCACGTGGCGCACGGCCTGATCCGGTCGCCGCACGATGCGGAACGTGCGCTCGGTATCAGGCATCGCCTCCAGCGTTCGCAGCCGCTGCAGTCGCTCGCCAAAGTCGTGCAAGTCGTTGGGATGGACCAGCGTGCGCCAGACCGTGATGTCCTTCATCAGCTCGGCCGGCGACAAGCCCGTCAGATCGCGGAAGCTTGGGCTAACGTAAAGGAGCTTCAGGGAGTGAGATTCGAGAATCCAGAAGACTACGGGCAGTGCGCTGGTCAGCTGCTGGAAAAGCTGCGAGGTCTCGTGCTCCGAGAGCTTGGCCGCTTTCTCGGCGGCCTGGGCTTCGAGGTAGCGCGCATTGGCCTGTTGCAGCTCCGCTTCGAGTCGCGAGTTCGTCGCGCTCAGAGCAGCGAGGCGAGTCAAAAGCTCGCTCCAGACCTGTTGACCTAGGTTCTCCATGGGCTTGCTACGACGGCGTGAGTAGTACCACCTAACACCTGCTTACTCAGGGTACTCTGATTTGTCGGCGGTGGGTAAGTAAAGTGCTTGGGCGCGTGCGACTAGATCGACGAGCGTATAGGGGATTCTAGTACTGTGCCGCTCATGCCTGAGCTACCCGAAGTCGAGACGGTGTGTCGTGGACTGGCTGCGCAGCTTCTCGGAGTCCGTATTCGTGACGTGGAGGTAGTACGTCGCGACCTGCGGGAGCCCGTGCCGGCGGACCTGAGGGAGCGCCTGCGTGGGCAGCAGCTTGTGGCCGTGCAGCGACGGGCGAAGTACATCCTCTGCTGCTTCGCGGACCACACCATGCTGGTGGCGCACTTAGGAATGACGGGTCGCTTTACGATCTGTGCGCCGCCACCGGCCACGCTTTCCACACACGATCACGTGGTTCTGTACACACAGGACGGTCGCGCCGCGATCTATTCCGATCCGCGCCGCTTCGGGCTGCTGGTGCTGGGACGCAGCGATCGACAGGCCCTGCATCCGCTGCTGAAAGACCTGGGACCAGAGCCGCTGGGCTCCGAATTCACGGCGGACAGCCTGCTTGCCAAGGTGGCGCGACGAAAGAGCCCGCTCAAGACCCTGCTCCTCGATCAGGCGGTGGTGGCCGGGCTAGGGAACATCTACGTCAGTGAAGCGCTATGGCGGGCGCGCCTCTCCCCCAGTCGACTAGGCTGCACGCTAGTACGACGGGAGGCGGCGCGTCTGGTGACTGAGATCCGCGCCGTGCTCAACGACGCGATTGCCGCCGGTGGGTCAACGCTGCGCGACTATGTCCAGGCGGACGGCTCGATCGGCGGCTTCCAGACGCACTTCGCGGTCTACGACCGGGCCGGAGAGCGCTGCGCGCATCGGGGTTGTAAGGGGCATATCGAGCGCGCGGTCCACGCCGGACGCTCAACCTATTTCTGTCCTCAGTGTCAGAAATAGGAACGAGCGTATGACCGCGGACACAATGAGCCAGTGCGTACTTCAACAGAAATACGCTGGCGATCGTTGCGCGATAGTGTGAGGGAGGATCTGCGTGGGTATTGCGGGGAGTTCCCCGTAATGCGGTTAGGCGCGTATCGGGGAATTACGCAAGATACGGCAGCGGCGTGGGCTTACTTCTTCTTGGTGCCGCCCGGAACGTACTTCATTAGGCGCTTCTCACCGACGGTGTGAATCTTGTTCTCGCTGACGAGCTCAGCCAGCGGGATGCGTAGCTTGTCGGCCAGCTCTTCGTCCTCGATGCCAGCCGGCTTCAGCTGCTCATCACGAATCACGGCGGCCAGCTCCGTCCGGCTGAGGCCGGCTCGGTGCGACTCCAGCAGGCGCAGCGCAGCGCCCTTCAGCCCAGCCTTCTGCTCGTCGCTGAGGCGGGTGCGGACCTTCTCGCCCGAGGCCTTCTCGGCAGCCTTGGGAGCGCCGCCCTGGCCGCTGAGCGCAGCCGCCAGATCGAGGATGCCCATCGAGGCGACCACCGCCCAGACATCCTTGTGACGCTGAATGCTGCTGACAAACTGCTCAACCGTCACGCGGTTGTTCAGGCGAAGGTTATTCAGCGTCGACACTGCAGCCTTGCGGCGCACATCTTCGTTGATCGCCTGCAGCTCACGCTGGAACAGGCCTTCTAGATCATTCCCGGAATCATTTCGTGTTGCGGACATGGGTTCCTCCTAACGAGGCGCGCACCGTACATGAGTTTGTCTGATGCGACAAGCGATTCATTCGCAGTTCAATCAACACAGCGAAAACCGCAAGTGCCTGCCGGATATCAAGCCATGCTTGCGAACATCCCCTGGGGTATGCCGGGACGGCGGGCGATTCGCCGTCCGCCCGCTGATCCCCGTCCATCGCTGTAGCCGTCGATGTATCGTGTGAAGGGGGCTTTTCGACCGAGAGCGCCGTGTTCACGGCAGGCGAGATGAAGCGGTCTCACCCGCGACGGTGCTTGCCCGGCCCCCATGACCGCGTATCAGAGAGGAACGAGACCTAGGATGTCGGACGTCACCCCGGCTGGAAAAAGCTCCCCTACGCTCGGCCCCGATCCGGAGCTGGCAGCGATCTTTCCCGTAAAGACCGACGTGCCGGCGGTGATGGCCTGCCCCGCCACGCAGCCGCGCGTGCTAATCGGCGGAGAGATCCGCATCTGGGATGGCCGACGCCGGGATGTCGGATCGCCGCTGTGGCTGCGCGAGGCGGCAGATCGCGAGCCGGCCCCGACGGTGTTGGGGCAATCGGCGCAGCTGACGCCCGAGGTTGCTGAGGAAGCGCTCGCCGCGGCGCGCTCGGCTTGGGCTCGCGGATCGGGCCGCTGGCCGACGATGCGGATCGAGGAGCGCATCGAAGCGGTGGAGCGCTTTACCACCGCCATGATCGCCGTGCGCGATCGCGTCTGTCGCCTACTCATGTGGGAGGTCGGTAAGACCTGGAGCGATGCGCAGGGTGAATTCGATCGCACGGTGCAGTACATCCGCGACACGATCGAAGCGCTCAAGACGCAGGATCGCGACAACAGTCGGCTGCAGTTTCGCGAGGGCATCATTGCTCAGGTGCGGCGTGCTCCGCTCGGCGTGACGCTGTGCATGGGGCCGTTTAACTACCCGCTCAACGAGACCTTCACGACGCTGATTCCGGCCCTCATCATGGGCAATCCCACGGTCGTGAAGCTGCCGCGCTTCGGGGTTCTGCTTTGGGATCCTCTATTAGAAGCGTTCGCCGAAGCCTTCCCCCCGGGTGTGGTCAACATCGTCAACGGCCAGGGGAGCGAGATCATCCCGCCGCTCATGCAGACCGGGCAGGTCGACGTGCTGGCCTTCATTGGAAGCTCAAAGGCGGCGGATGCGATCAAGGGGGCTCACCCTCGGCTGCATCGGCTGCGCTGCATCCTGGGCCTGGACGCCAAAAATCCCGCGGTGGTGCTGCCCGACGCCGATCTGGCAGCGACGATTCCCGAGTGCATCAAGGGCGCGCTGTCGTTTAACGGTCAGCGCTGTACGGCGCTCAAGATCTTCTTTGTGCACCAGGCAATCGTCGAGCGCTTCACGGCTGGCCTGTGCGAGGCGATCAGCAAGCTGCCCCAGGGTATGCCGTGGGTCCCTGGCACACGACTGACACCGCTCGTCGAGACGGACAAGGCCAGCCGCCTGGATGCCTATGTGCGCGACGCGCAAGCCGCTGGGGCGCGCTTGGAAAACGGCGCGCATGATGCCCCGCGTCACGCCTATACCGCGTATCAGCCGGCGGTGCTTTCGGGGGTTACCGCGGCGATGCGCATCTATCACGAAGAGCAATTTGGCCCGGTGCTGCCGATTGTGCCGATCGCCGACGTGTCGCAGTTCACCGACTACATGCTCGACACCACCTACGGCCAGCAAGCGTCGCTGTTTGGGCAGGATGAGCGGACGCTGGGCCGGCTGATCGACATCCTGTCGACGCAGGTCTGCCGCATCAACTTGAACTCGCAGTGCCAGCGCGGCCCTGACGTGTTTCCGTTCACCGGTCGCAAGAGCAGCGCCGAAGGCACGCTGTCTGTCAGCGATGCGCTGCGCAGCTTTTCGATCCGCAGCATGGTGGCGGCCAACGGCAACCCGGCGGGCAAGGCCCTGGTGCGCGCGATCTTGGATCACGATCAATCAAACTTTCTGAGCACCGACATCATCCTGTGACCCCTCGGCACGGAGCCGAACATGGCCTGGACCCCGCTTGCCCACAGCAATAGCGAGTACATGGATCTGTCGCTCGATCGCGATCGCGGTCTGGCGCGCATGCGGCGCAGCGATCGCAGCATCACGCTGGGCACGGCTCCGCAGGTGATCCAGCGCTTCATGCAGGATCTGGAGCGCTTGATTCCCCCCACAACGCGCCGCTCATTCCGCTTGCTCGTGGACTCGCGCGAGGCTCCGCGTGCCGACCCCGAGCTAGAGGCGACGCTGTCGGGACAGATGAACCCGATCATGATGAAGTTTGCCTGCGTCGCGATCTTGATCAAAACGCCGATCGGCATCCTGCAGATGCGTCGCCTGCTGCGCGGCTGGAATACACCCGCCGACGTGTTTTCCGACGAGGCAGAGGCGATTATTTGGCTTCTGCGGCACCCCATCGCGGCCCTGTAGACGGCTGCCGGGCTCGTCGCGCGTTTACGACGTCGGTGCCAGCAAACGGCGGTAGCAGGTCTCGTAGGCGGTGATGGCGGGCTCGCGATCGAAGCGCTCGACGGCGGACTGCCGTGCCTTCTGCCGCATGCCAGCGTGCAGGATCGGATCTTCGAGCAGTCGGCGGATCGCGGCGGCCATGCCGGCGATATCGCCGAGCGGCAAGAGGTAGCCGGTCTCGCCCTCGCGGATGACCTCGGGCAGGCCCCCGACCTGGGTGGCTACGACGGGCAATCCGCAGCTTTGGGCTTCCAAGGCGGCCAGGCCAAACGACTCGCTTTGGCTGGGTAATAGGAAGACGTCGCTGCGCGCAAAGACCTCGCTGAGCGTCTGCTGGAAACCGATAAATTCCACGGCGTCTGATAGGCCGAGGCGGCGGACAAGTTCCTCGCTGGGGGGACGCTCAGGTCCCTCGCCGATCAAGAGCAGGCGCACCGGCCTTCCTACTGTTTGCTGCAGACGGGCGAAGGTGTGGATGACGTCTTCGATGCGCTTGAGCGGACGAAAGTTCGAGGCGTGGCAGAGCGTAAACGGGCGGGCTGGGTCCGATGCGGAGGGGGCGTTTTTGGCCGGCCGCAGCGTCTCGGTATCGACGAAGTTAGGGATCACTACGATGGGCTTGCTGCGCGGCAGATCTAAATACGTATAGGCAGCGTCCTTGAGGAACTGCGACGGCACGGTTAGCGCATCGCAGGCCAGGAGCGCGAAGCGGTTGATGGCCCGCAGGCTGGGGCTCTGACCGACTCCGGTGACATCGGTGCCGTGCAGCGTAAGCACGGTGCGCACCGTCGGAGGAATCCCAGGGCCGGCCGCTAGAAGCTGCTGCGCCAAGAGCGCGCTGACGGCGTGCGGCACGGCGTAGTGCAGATGCCAAAGGTCTAGCCGGTGCTCGCGCGTCACCTGGGCCAGCCGGGCGGCCAGCGACAGCGGATAGCTGCCCATATGCGGCAGCAGGTACTCCTCGACCTCGACGAGGTGCATGTGCAAGCGGGCGTTGCGAGTCGCTGGGTTGCGTTCGCTGTCCATCCACGGCCGTAGACGCTCGGGCACATCGGCACAGATGAAGTGCACCTCGTGGCCGCGATCGAGCAGCGCCAGGCCGATCTCGCTGCCGATCACACCGCTGCCGCCCATCGTCGGATAGCAGGTCAGGCCGATGCGCAGCGGGCGCTCGGTCGTCGAGGGAGGGGCAGACACCCTAGAGCTCCAGGCTGCGGACGTCGGTGTGGGTCAGATCGCGCTCGCGCAGGCTGGCGAGCACCCGTCCCTTGAAGGCCGAGAGGCCGTAGCGGGCAAGGAAGGAGGGCAGGCTGTAGTGACGCTCTTGCGGGCCGCACTGCGGATACAGGGTGCGCTGCAGGCGATCGATGCGCTGACACAGGACCTGATCGCGCTCGTTGCCCAGTCGTTGGTAGCGGCGCAGCAAGCGATCGATGTTGCGCTCGACGGAGACTTGGGTGCGCTGGGCCGCATCCGCGAGACCGGGCTCGCGTCCAGCAAGCTCGGTGAGAGTGCCCGCCAGGCTGCCCAGGAGCTCGCGGCGGAGCTGAGGCAGCTCATCGGCCAGCGTTTGGCCGCCGGGTTCACGAGCCGAGAGCGCCGTCGAAAGCGCCGCCTCGCGCGGGCGCTCGACGTCCGCGGCCTGCAGGTGCAGCTTGGCCAGCAGCGCGCGGGAGCTCTCGTCCAGGCAGCGGAAGCGAGCCCGCGGGACGAGCAGCGGTTGCTGCAGGGGGAGGCTTCGTCCGAGCCCGTCATAGATCGGCGCAAGCTGGGCCCAGTAGTTGATCTCGCCGGGCCCTGCGACGTAGGCCACCGTCGGTAGCAGGTAGTCCTGCAGCAGCGGACGGAGGAGGGCAGAAGTGCTAAAGCGCAGCGGCTCGCGATGCAGCATGTCCAGGAGCTCCTGGCTCGAAAACAGCGCTTGCGCATGGCTATTCCCCGCCGGCATCAGCCAGGCATCGCGATCGGGCTGATACTCCAGCCGATAGCGCGGGCCAGTGACCGCGGTGTGGAAGAAAAACAGCGAGCTTTGGGGGCGAACGGCAACTTGCTCGGCGAAGCCGGCAGCGGAAAGGGCCTGCCCGCGGGTGGCGAGCGCTGCGGAGAGCTGCGTCCCCGAGGTGATGGCGGCGCGAAAGACTGGCTCGGCCGCGGTGATC
>DAORCZ010000105.1:0-4910 GCA_035345735.1 Pseudomonadota bacterium
AACCGGCCGGGGCCGCCGGTGCTGGCGCCGCAGCCGCCGGGGTTGGCGCTGCGCCCGTCGCGGGCGGGGACGGGTTGGCCGGGGCGGGGCCGCAGGTCAGGGTCGGGATGCCGACGAAGCCTGCTCCGTTTTTGAGCGGCAGGGTGGTCTTCTTGCGTGTCGCCATGTCGTAGAGATTGAGGCTGGCCTTGGCCCCCGCACCGCTCTCATAGGCGAGGACACCGTCGCCAAGCCACTCCAGATCGAACGCGCTTGGGCCCGCATCGATGCGCTGCGCGGTCTTCTTTTCGACCTCATAAATGAAGAGCTCGTTCTGGGCTGTCTTGGCTTTTTCGTCGCGCAGCGCGGCACAGCTATCCAGCTGACCGGCATAGGCAAACAGCGACTGATTCGGCGACCACGCGAGCGAGGTCGGTGACAGCGTGCGCGCCGAGGTAATGACCGCCCCGCCGTTCGTAAGGCGCAGGCTGTGACGATCCTCGGCAAGGGTGACGCCGGTCGGCGCCGGACGCTCGCTGCGCAGCAAGCGGTCGGGACGAATCACCACCCGTTCCCCGCTGATGTCGGGATCGCTCGCAGCCTTGGTCAGGCCGGTGCGGGCGGTATCCATCTCGTAGGTCCCCTGGGGAATTCCCTCGCCGGTGCCGGCCAGCACGCCGGGGGTAGCGACGAGTGCGGTGCCGCTCTTGCCAAAGCCCAGGGTCAGCTCTTCATAGCCCCCGACGAGCTTGATCGGCCCCGCCAGATCGAGACTGGTGAGGTCAAGGAAGTAGAACTGCGGCTCGACAAACCACACCTTGGCCCGGGGATCGGCAGCCTCTTTTTCTAGGCGGGCCAGGCGGTCGGCCGTAACGAAGACCAGGCGCTTGCCATCTGGCGAGCGCAGCGCTGCCAGCACATGGCCATCGCTGGCCGTCAGCGGGCGGAAACGCGCCGCAGCGACGTCGTAGTGATAGACCTCCTGCTTCCAGTCGAGCTTCGCCTCCTGCTGCCCTGCCGTCTTGCCAGCAGCAAAGGTCAGTGGATCGACGGCGCCCGAGCGCGCGACGAGGATGAGGCCCGTCCCCAACCCCTCGGCGTAGTCGGTGCGAGCCCGCGCTTCGCCCTGCTGATACGCCGTCCACTCCGGCGAGGCGCGGAACGGCGCGAGCTCTTTCTGCTTGCTGGCGCGATCGGCATAGGCGACGTAGCTGCGTCGTAGAAGTTCCTCAAACTGGACCCGCGCCTCGGGCATCTTGCCCGCCAGGACCAGCGCCCGAGCGGCCTGATAGCGCGCATTGAGGTAATCGGGAAGCTGGGTCGCTACCTCGGAAAAAGCGGCGGCCGCATCGTCGTATTTCTTGGTCTTAAGTGCTGCCCAGCCGCGATTAAACGGGGCCGAGGCCTCGCTGGTCAGGTGGGGAAAGGGGTTCTGCATCCCGACCGGGGCCTTGGGCACGGGTGCCGGTTTCTCGACGACGGCCGGCTTGTCACCCCCGCCGGCTGCGACGGGTGGCGTCGGCGTAGAAGGGCTGGTGCCGGGGGGTGGAACCGGCTGCTCGTCCTTGCAAGACGGCAACGCGAGCGCAAATACCAGAAGACCTGACAGCGTGTATTTCCCAGTTCGCATGGTCGGAAATTCTAGAACCGATCGTCAGCGGGCGGAAAAAACCAGCCATGCGGGACCAACCAGGCCCTTGATATGATGCTCGGTAGTCTTTGCTCTGGTCGTCTTGAGGGGGGCGAGTGCAGATGCAGCGCAGCAAGAAGGTCCTACTTCCAATTTCGATGGCGCTCTCGTTGTCGGTGGCCTGCGGTGGCACGACGATGGGAGGCCCAGACAATCCGGATGGGGGCGATAGCGGGGACGGCGGGGACGGCGGCGATGCGACGATGACGCCGATGTTTCCGCCGTGGGACCGCAACAACCCCGCCATCTGCGGTCAGACGCCGTACACCTGGCAGGCCACCGCCGGGATGGGCAAGGTGCTCGAGAAGTCGAAGAACTTCCTGGGGGCCAACACGCTGTTCATCTCGACGCTGCAGGCGGTGGCGTTCCTGGGGTCTCAGCTCAATGTGCATCGCTCGCCGCAGTACGGGGTGCATACCGCCACGGTGCGCTATCAGACGCAGGATCGCGGTCAGCTCGTCGATGCGACGGCGATGGTGACCTGGCCGACGGTGAGCGGAAAGAGCTTCCCCATCGTGCTCTTCCTGCATCCCACGCTGGGCTACACCGATGACTGCGCTCCGTCGAAGAAGGCGGGCGACTTTACGGCGCCGATGACCATCCTCTCGATGCTCATGGCCTCGGCCGGCTACGTCGCGGTGTTCCCCGACTATCTCAACCAGCGCAGCATGGGTACGCCGTCGACGGCGACCACACCCTACCTGTTGCTAGAGCCGACCGCGCTGGCATCGCTCGACGCGGCACGCGCAGCGCAGAAGTATCTGACGGCTAACGAGAGCGTCTCGGCGACAAGCGACGTCTATCTGTGGGGCCACTCGCAGGGAGCGCAAGCCGTCGAATACACGCTCGCGATGCAGCCGTTCTACGCTCCCGAGTTCACGCTCAAGGGGGCGGCAGCGGTCTCGCCCCCCAGCGATCTGCCGGAGAGTGCGCGTGCCAACTTTGCCGGCCCGGCACCGACCTACAACCTCGGCGAAGCCATCGCCTACACCTGGAGCGACTACTACGATCGCAAGCAGATCCCGCTGTCGCTGCTGCCGCCTTGGGATGGCACGGCGCTGACGCAGCTCAAGAACTACTGCAACACCAGCTACACCGACCCGATCAAGAACGTCAAAGATCCAGCGACGCTGTTCACGCCGCCGTTCTTGGCCGCGGTCACGCAGAACCAAAAGAACGATCCCTGGAGCTGCTGGCTGCACTACAACAACCCCGCGACGATGAGCCTGCCGGTGAACACCAGCGTGCCCATCCTGTACGTCACGGGCGACAAGGACACGACGGTCATCCCCGCGGCGAATGATCCGGTCATGGCCGGGTGGTGCCAGAAGGGCGCCCAGGTGCAGTACCTGCAGTGCGCCGGCGCCGATCATGTGCACACGATCACCGACTCGGTCGATGACGTGTTCAACTTCTTTGACGCTCGCAAGGCCGGCATGCCACTGCCGACGGGCGTCTGCCAGCCGCAGCCCGCCGGCAAGTGCGCCAGCGCGCTGTAAGCGCTGCCCTGCGGCGCGGAGCCTCGGACTAGCCAGCCGAAGTAGGCTGAGGCGCCGAGGGGGTGACCACGACCTCGGCCACACCCTCGAACACGTCGGCCAGCGCGATGACTTCATCGGTGGCGAAGTCTGGCTGCCCTTCCGCCAAGAAGTTGATCAGATCGCCCTCCAAGGCATCCATGCGCGGCGGCGGCCCAACGATGACGGCGACCGCCCCGTACTGCGTGAAGCGGTACAACGCATGGATTCGTCGCAGCTGCGGCTGCCCGCCCGGACGATCTAGGACATCCGACTTGACCAGCGTGACCGGCCAGCCGGCCCGGGTCACCCCGTCAGAGACCGCGTGCACGCGGAGCTGCCCCGGCGGCACGTTGAACATCACAACCTGATCCCCCCAGCGCTGAAGATCGAACGGCAGGGGCAGGCAGACCTCGCTGAACAGCGTGACCTCAGGGGCGAGCTGTACGACCAAGCCCTGCGGAATCTGTTTCTGCGGCCACTCGGGACGGACTGGTAGCTGCAACTTCATGGGCGGAGTTCCTCAGGCGTTGTGCAAGACAAACTTTTTGATCAACCACAGGATGCCGATGATCACCACGCCGGGAACGGTGATGCCCAGGTAGATGGTGACCAGCAACTTCAGCCAGCCCTGCCGCTTTTCCGGGGGTAGCC
Organism: Pseudomonadota bacterium; assembly: GCA_035345735.1. Classification (GTDB taxonomy): domain Bacteria; phylum Myxococcota_A; class Polyangia; order Palsa-1104; family JAEUJZ01; genus JAEUJZ01. The sequence goes on from DAORCZ010000105.1 coordinate 3,841, forward strand.
GGGGATACCAAAACGCGATCGCTAGCGCGATGCCGATCGCACTAAACAACAGATACCAACCAGATCTCGCTTCACCCATGTCGATCCTCAGTCTTTGGGATTCCGTGCGCTCCGCGGCGGCTCCTGTTCACCCCACGGCGCGGTCAGCGTACACGTTCGGCGGCTCAGCGCGCCACGTCTAGTCGGCCCAGGCGATCAGCGCGCTCGCGCTCTGGGTCTTGCGCATGGGCACCGGGACGATCGACGTCACCATCTCGGTCAGCGTGGGCATGTGCTTGGGCAGCGACTCGACCGTGGTCTCCAGCACGATGGTGTACGAAAAGCGGCTGTCGACCAGCGTGGCCTGCACGAACGCCAGGTGGCGGCCTGAGGGATGATGCCCGCTTATGCGGACGATCTGACCAGCCAGGCCGCTCTTGGCAACGATGGGCGTGGGCGGCGCAGGCGGATCGCGCTCTAGACCGCCGGTGAAGTCCTGGAACAGCAGACGGTCGGTCACTTCCGAAACCGTGACGTTCGCCGGCCGGGTGTCGTGCACCGTGATGATCGCCGGTTCCCGGGGATACTGCGGATGGTAGTAGCGACTGGTGTGAACCCGCCCCAGCGCGCGCCAGCCAGCCGGCGGCTGAAAATGGAAGCGACGCCGTCGGTGCTCACCCAGCCCCAGGAAGAAGCCTTCGGTGATCAGCTGCACCATCTTGCGCACCTCGGCGAAGCGCTCGGGCTTGATCACCGCGCCATCGACGAGGGCATAGCTGTCGTCGCCCAGTACGATGCCGATGGTGCGCTCGGCGGGCCCACCCTCTTGCGTCTTGGCGGTCAGCGTGATGATCCCCGCGTGCTCGCCTTCGTGCGTGACGATCCGCTGCAGCGGCCCGACTTGTAGCGAGGTGTGATGCTCGGGCAAGCCGGCGATGATTTCGGACAGGATGGCACTGAAGCGACGCAGCGGACGACAGCGTTCGTGGATGCGAATGCCACCGGCCTGGGGCCCCTCTTGCGGCACCAGCACAATCCCATCCGCCATGGGCATCTTGGCCCACCCCGAGAGCATATTCACAAGCTGCATC
>DAORCZ010000105.1:5010-13868 GCA_035345735.1 Pseudomonadota bacterium
CCCATCCGCCATGGGCATCTTGGCCCACCCCGAGAGCATATTCACAAGCTGCATCAGATCACTGTACACGAACGCCACGTCGCTGACGGTGCGTTTCGGCGGTCGCTAGCGATCATTTACGATCGCGAGCCGTTGATGCAGAGCGGGCTGTAGGAGCTGTGTGCTGCGGTTCGCAGCGAGACCAACGCGGGAGGGCGGAAAGGTCCCGCCCTGCGGATGCTTAGAAGAGGCTGCCGACCCAGTTCGCTGCACGGCCGAGGCCGCGACCGACCGCGCTGGCACCGCTGCTGATCGCGCCACCGACCGCGCTGGCGCCGCTGCTGATCGCGCCACCCACGGCGTTGAGGCCCTGACCCCAGTAGTCCTGCTTGCCGGGTGTCGAATCCAGCGCATTGCCAACCCAGTTGACGATGCCACCGCCGACGGTGTTCAGCGCGTTCACGGGCGCCGCCACAGCATTGGTAACCGCGCCGGTTGCCACGCCCGCGGCATTACCCCAGAAGCCGCCACCGAGCGCGTTCGATACGGCCGATCCAGCCTGCCAGCCGAGCGACTTGTCGCCGACCATGCCGCGGATCGCGCCACCGACCACCTGCGCCGAGTTGAACGACGCGTCTTCGCCAAGCACCTTGCCCGACAGCGCGCCCAGGCCGTCGACAGCCAGCTCGCCCAAGCCCAGCGCAGCGCCATAGGGCGTGAAGCTCAGCGCGGCACCGGCACCACCCAGCACCGACCCGCCGACCTTTTCCCAGGCCTTGTCGCTGTGCGCGCCGCCCTCCTTGAAGGCCTCATACGCCTCATAACCTTCGATGCCGGCCTGCGCCGTACCTGCCACTGCACCGACGTAAGGCAGCGCCTTGCCCAGCGGGCCAGCCACGGCGTGACCGAACTTGCCGGCGTGCTCTAGTGCATGGTGCACAGCCGGGTGGTGCAGCGCGTGCGCGCCCGCCCCGACGTAGTGCGCGATATGCCCCATGAGGCCGAGCGGCCCGTGATGCTCACCGCCGCCGTGCTCTCCACCTTCGTGTCCGTTCCCGTGCTCACCCATGAGTGTTACCCCTTCAAACAATTCATCGGCAGCCGCCCCTGGAAGGTGCGTCAAAAAAGTCCGCGCTGATGATAGCACGCAGACCGCTCTCAGCGACGCGGCGTGATACGATCAGACCTGGGCTGACCTATCCATGCGAAAACACTTGTTTGTTGCCGCTACGGCCATGGGATTTGGCGAAGCGCTGCTGGGCGTCAAGCTGGCTACCGCCCTGCATGCGGCGGGGGACCAGATCCTGTTTTTGGCGCCCTCCGGGCTGCAAAAAGCCATCTCTGCGGCGCCGGTTCGCTACGGTCGCATCGACCTGGCGCTCAGCCGCTTGGACGAAGCGATTCTTGAGACCGCGCAGAGCCAGGCCTGCGACAGCATCGTGCTGATTGATCTCGTCGCGGTGTACACGTTCTTCGGCATCAACAATCGCCGGTTTGATCAGTTCCTGCGTTCAGAGATTCCGATCTTGGCGCTCGATGTCTGGAACGTTCCCGAGGCGGGCCTGGCCTGGGACTACTTTCCTGAGACGTTCCAGCTAGGCCCAGATGTCCTGCAGGCCGTGCATCGCTTGGTGCCGGTGCCCTTCGTGCGCCCATCGGCAGCCAGTGCCTACAACGCGCTCCCCGACCCGATTGCCCCGCCCGCGGCCGAACGCGCCAAGCTGCGCTCGACGCTGGGGATCCCCCCCGAGGAGCGGCTGATCTTTTGGCCTTCGGCGGCGTGGCAGCACCCCAGTCAGCAGCTACATCCGGTGCGTCAGCGGATGGCCGCGGCCCTGCCCCCGCTCGTCTTTCATTACCTAAAGGCGGCTTCAGACCGGCAACCGCTGCGCGTACTGCATGTCGGACCCGAGCCGTTCTTGGGCGCCGAAATTCTGGGCGACCGCTACCGCCATCTTCCACAGCAGCCAGCCAACGAGTTCGCGCGGCTACTTACGGCCAGCGATCTGCTGCTCAGCTTCAACATCGCAGCGACGACGGTGATGTCGGCGCTGGCGGCGCAAGTGCCGGTTTTGATCGGCAGTCTGGATCCCGTACCGCAGCGCCCCTCGTTCGCCGCCGGGCAGGCCTTTTTCGATCGCAGCGAGACGCCGTATCCGTTCCGAGCCTGGCCGCTCAGCCTGTCGCGCTTGCTGCAGCCAGTGCTGCACGAAAACCCATACCTCGACGCAGTGCACGGCGTGCCCGTGCTCGATGAAGACGCCTTCCTCGCCAGCCTGCACGATCTGCTCAGCACAGAGGGCGCCGCGGCGCAGCGGCTGCGTCAGCAGCGCTACGTCGACCAGGTGCGCGCCCTGCCCTCGCCCGCCGAAAGGTTCTACTCGCTGCTGGCCGCCGCGCGACGCTGAAGCGGTAGGGTCTCGCCCCGGGGCTGACGATCCGGCCGCGTCTGCAGAAACGCGATGAGGTCAAGTGCCTTGACCCGATAGCGGTCAAAGTTGGCGAGCCGATCATCGATGGCAGCGAGCTGGGATCCGACCAGGCCGTGGCTCTGCAGCAGGGCGCGCAGCGCGGGCAGCGTGCGATCGCCAAACCAGGTGCGCGACAGCTTGTCGAGAACCCCCGCAGCCACCTCGGCGGGCAAAAGCCGCTGCTGCACGAGATCATCTAGCGCCGCCCGCAGGTGCAAAAGAGGCTCAGAGAGCTCGCGATACGGCGGCTCGGGGTCGTGTAGCAGGGTCACTTCGTCGTCGCGAAAATCGACCTCGGGCTGGCAGTACAGGCGATATACCTCGCCGAAGCCCTCCATCCCCAGCACCGCCATCTCGCGCGCGCGGATCGCCCCCATCGACGACAGGCCAAACACGCGGAAGCCAGCATCGAGCGCGGCCCTGATCTCGGCATGCCCAACCGCTAGGCGGAGGTGAAACAGGCCGTCCACCAGGACCAGCGTTGTCGTCGCTGACGAGCCTGCAGGCAGGCTGCGCAGCAGTCGCGGCAGATCACCGCGCCCAATCGGCGGCAGCACGGCAATCCCCTGCAGCGACAGCGTCGGCTCCATGGCCTGCGCCCGCAGCAGAGTTGGACCGGCGAACAGCCAGACCTCAGACACGCAGAAACCTCCGCAGGCGCGGCCCGATGCGATTGGTGTCGCGCGAATAGCACTCAAGCCCGGGGACAACGATGCGCACCACCTGCAGCGGATAGTCGGGCGGTGTGTAGACGAAGCGCAGAACGCGCGGAAATCCGACGCGATACAGACGCGCCAAGAGCAGCGAAAGGCAGCTCCCCAGATCGCTGACATCGGCCGAGTGATCCGGGATCTGGTCATAGCTGAGTGGCTGCGGATCGTTCTGCAAGCCAGCCAGAACTTTGGCGTAGATCTCGGACTTCTCCTCGGGGGATCGCGCCTTGAACGGGCGATGCACATTGCCCAAGTCATCGCGGCCGCCATGGATGAGGCTCAAACGACACTGAATGGTCTCAGTCACCGCTCGCAGGAGCGCAATCGAGCGCACCGGGTGGCAGCCATCGCCGCGCAGCGTGACTTCCGGCTGCGTACGATCGAAGGACACGGCCATAAACGAAGGCAGGCCGAAGGGGTTGGGCAGCCCGCGTACGACCAGCTCAAAGCCCTGCTGGTTGAGGTGACGAAGCAGGCCCGCGATCGGCTCAGGCAGCGTCTGCGGCTGGATCAGGCGCGAGGCATCGCGAGCATTGTGAAAGCTGGTGATATCGCGCTCGATGACCTCGGAGAGCGCGTGCACCGTCGCTTCCAGGACGCTATTGCCCGAAGCCAGGCCATTGCTGCCCGAGCCAAAGTAGCGAGCCCCCCCCAGCTCCGCTGGCAGGGGATGAAACACCGTCTCGGCCGGAATCAGCACGCGCTCCCCGGTGACGATGTCTTCGGCCGGCACACACAGCGTGTCCGCGTCGCGATCCAGCACCTGGCCCCAGCTGGGACAAAAGTCCAGCAGCGCCTCGGGTCGGGCATGGCCGTCGAGCACCTGACCGCAGGGGATCGTCGTCAGCGGGTAGCGGGTGCGAGGGTACTCGGCCCAGGCCAGCTCAATCGCCTCCATGTAGGCGCCGATGCGAGCCTCGGCCGCGGTCATGCCTTTGCCCGCGCTGACGCAGACCGATCCCGGCTGCGCATCCGGTCGAATGGCGACAAAGACCGGGATGCCGATGCGATCGAGATAGGTCACCTCGGTCACGCGCGTAATACCCAGCGCCGGCGCGACCGCTTGCGCACGCGCCAGCGTGGTCTCGATGGGGACCTCGCGAAAGCTAGAGCCGTAGCGAATCATGGCAGCGAGTGCGGTGGCCGTCGTCCGGATAAGCCAGCAAACCTGCAGACGTGACCAGCCGCATTTGAAGATATCATGAGCCAAGCGGCGCCAGGCAGATCGCAGCCCGAGGCTGGTCTAGCCCACGGCTCCCTGCCGCTACGCAACCTCGCTAGACAGATCTCTTCCGTCGCGGCTCGCGACCGCCGGGCCGGGCTGAAACCCCACGCGCAAGGACGCACCCCCCATGGCCACCAACCAAGCACCGTCGCAAGACACATCCCCCAAGGCTGGGCAAGCGCGCAGCGGCACCTATCTGCTGTTCAGCGCCATCGGTGTGCTGCTGTCGATTCTTTATTGGAACGGTCGGTTGGGCGGAGCCGAGCAGCAGGGCTTCAACCGCATGCTGCTGTGGATCTTCTTTGGCATCGTCTGCCCCGGTCTCACCGCCATCGCCATCCTGGCGACCATCAAGCTCTTCCTGCAGCGCAAACGGGACGCCGCGGGCTCAGCCGATAAGCCAGCCAAGTAGCGTCTGACAGCGTCGATGGCGGTCTGCCAAGCGGGTCCTCGCCCCGGTGCGCGACCACGGCTTGGCCGCCTGCCCCAGCGGCCTGCCCACGCGGCTTGGCTCTGCCAAATCTTTCGCCCACGTGCTTTGATTCGCGGACCTGTCGCGCCTAGCGAGGAGGTCCCCCATGTCATCCCCGATCCGCCCTGCTTCCTCCCTGCCTTGCCGTCGTTCTGCCCCTCTGGCCCTGCGCTTCGCCGCACGCCTCGCGCTGCTCTTGACCAGCGTGCAGCTTTTCGCCTGCGGCTCTCCCCCCGACGATGCCGACGAGCTTGCCGCATCCCCGCACGCGCTCAGTAGCTGCCGCGGTGCGCCCTACCCCATCGTGCTCGCCCATGGCTTCGCCGGCTTTGAGCGCATCGGGCCTCTCAACTACTTCTTCATGGTCGCAGCCGATCTGCGCAGCCGCGGCGAGACCGTCATCGAAGCGCAGGTCCCGCCGTTTGACAGCTCGGCGGTGCGCGCGACCTACCTCGCCACCGTTATCGACGACACCCTGCGCGCCACCGGCGCCTGCAAGGTCAACCTCATCGGCCACTCGCAGGGCGGCATCGATGCGCGGGCGCTCGTCAGCCAGCTCGGCTATGGCGACCGCGTGGCGGGCCTGATCACCGTCGCCTCGCCGCACCGGGGAACCCCGGTGGCCGATGCGGCCCTGGGCCTGATCCCCGGCATCTCGTACGACCTGATCAATGCCATCCTGCGCGCGCTGTGGAGCCTCGCCTCGGCCCCCGGCGATGCCAAGGTGCAGGCCTCGCTGCGCCAGCTATCGACGGACTACATGACCCGCGAGTTCAACCCCAAGAACCCCGATGACCGTCGCGTGAAGTACTACAGCGTCGCCGGTCGCAGCAGCGGCCGCATCGCCAACAGCGAGTGTGCCGGAGGCGCCTGGGGCAACTCCGATCGCATCGATCTCCTCGATCCCCTGTTGACCGTGGCCATCCCTGCCTTTGCCCTCACCAGCCCAAATCCGCTGTCGCCCGTGCCCAACGACGGCCTGGTCTCGGTCGCATCATCGCGCTGGGGGAATTTCCTCGGCTGTGTGCCGGCCGACCACCTGGACGAAGTCGGTCAGATCGGCCATCTGCTCCCCGATCTGATCAGCGGCTTCGATCACCGCGACCTGTATCGCCGGCTGGCGCGCACCCTGCACAGCGACGGGTTCTAAGTTTTTTTCGCCCCGCTGTAACCGCGCGGCGGGCTGCCCCGTGAATAGGGTGGAGGTTGTCATGGAAACGAACGCACAAGCGCCTTCCCCTGCGGCTGTCTCACCCGATTCCTCTGCGCTAGGACCCAAGCTCAAGCTCGGCCCGATCCAAGCGGCCTCGGGTGCGATCTTCGCTCTCTTCCTCGTCCTACACCTGTGCACGGCCGCATCTGGCACGCTGGGGCCTTCCCGGTATGACGCGACCCTGGCCACCCTGCGCAGCGTCTACCGTCCCCACATCGCGGTCGAGTTACTGGTCATTGGCCTCGCCGGGAGCGTGCACATCGCCTGCGCCATCGCCCAGATGGTGCGCCGCCGGAAGATCGTCGCGCTCAAGGGAGCGTGGTGGATGCGAGCCCACCGACTCGCCGGCTACTTCTTGCTCCTCGTCATCCTCGGTCATGTGTTCGCCACCCGGATCGCCCCCACCCTGGCCACCGGCCCGACGGCGACAGGCAAGGCCGACTTCGCCTTCCTGGCTTTCGCATCGCTTTCGGTGCCCGGCTTCTTCTGGCCGTACTACCTGCTGCTCGGCATCGCTGGTGCGACGCACCTGGGGCTGGGTCTGCACCTCGCCTCGCGCATGCTCCGCGCCCGACGCGAGACCGACGCAGCAACCGCTGGCCGCGCAGGTGGAGGTCCCAGCCCAGCCCGACTCGCCGTGATCTTCGGCTTTGCCGCCGTCGTCACAGTCGGCGTGTTCTCGATCCTGTGGCGCGGCAGCGAAGCCTCGCGCGAACGATTCCCCGAATACAAAGCGCTTGCGGATAAACTGCTGCCGTGAGCGATCCGGTACCGCCCCACCCCCGCTCGTCGAAGACGCCTGTTGCGGCGACTGCCGTACCGGCGGCGGTCTCGAATGCCGTCGCGGGGTCTCCCGATCTCACGGCGCTAGTGCGGGGTGAGCGGCCGTTTCTCTGGGGTCTCGCCCTGCGCATCACCGGCTCGGCAGCCGATGCGGACGATGTCGTGCAGGAAGCCTTCGCGCGCTTCCTAAGTCACCCGCCCGCGGACCAGGGCGCACCGCTTCGTCCCTGGCTGCTGCGTGTCGTCAGCCGCCTAGCCATCGACGTGCTGCGTCGTCGTCGTCGTACGCCCTACGTCGGCCCCTGGCTGCCCAGCCCCGTGCCTGACCCCGACGCCGAGCCCATCGGGGGTGAGCCCACTCCCACCGCCCGCTACGACGTTCGCGAGTCCCTGACCTTCGGCTTCCTACTCGCCCTCGAAGCCCTGACGCCTCAGCAGCGCGCCGTGCTGGTGCTGCGCGATGTCCTCGATCTCGACGTCCGCGAGACCGCCACCGCCCTTGAGATGAGCGACAGCAACGTCAAGGTCGTGCACCTGCGCGGTCGCCGCAAGCTGGCCAGCTATGATCGCGCCCGCATCGACACGTCGCGGGCTGCGCAGGCTCGCGTGCAGACCGCGCTCAATCAGCTTCTCTTCGCCATCGTGCAGCAAGATGTCGCTGCGGTCGCCCGCCTGCTGTCGCCCCAGGTCATCCTTCTCAACGACGGGGGTGGTCAGTACCTCGCGGCGCGAAAGCCCGTGCGTGGCGTGCAATCCGTGTCGAGCTTCCTGGTCAAGGTGCCGCGCCTCGGCGGAGCCCATGGCCAGTTCAGCGGCAGCCTCGCTCAGCTTGCTGGACAGCCCTGCGTTGTCGTCACGCTGCTCGCCCCCCCCGCAACGCCGGCGCCCCCCGAATCATCGCGTGTGGCCGCCCCTGGCTCGACGAAGCGGCCACGCCCCCGCATCGCACCGCTCTCCGTCCTGGCCCTGGATGTCGATGCCGATGGGCGCATCACGGCGATCTACAACGTCCTTGCCGATCGCAAGCTCAGCGCGCTGCCCGCAACCTAGACCAGCGACGGCTCAGCCCGTCTTGCCCTCTTTGGCTAGCTCGCGCGTGATGCCGGTCAGCAGATCTTCGGCGTTGATCGGCCGCTCGCCGCCCTTAAGCGCCTGCAGCGAGGCGTAGCGGATGACGTTCATGATCGCACCGCCCGACAGCACGCGATCGCGGGCCAGCGCTTCCAGATCGACCGATCGGTCAAGAGTCGCTTGCGGTGAGAAGCCCTGCCGCCAGAGCCGCAGACGCTCTTCCTGCCGCGGCATCGGGAAATAGATCACCGACTCGAAGCGCCGCGCGAACGCGTCATCGACGTTATCCCGCAGGTTCGAAGCCAGGATCGCGATGCCGTCAAACGTCTCGATCCGCGACAGCAGAAAGGCGACCTCCTGATTGGCGTAGCGGTCGTGCGCATCGCGCGTCTCGCTGCGCTTGCCGAACAGCGCATCGGCTTCGTCAAAGAACAGAATCCAGTCTTTGTGCTCCGCCAGATCGAAGACGCGCGCCAGGTTCTTCTCGGTCTCGCCGATGTACTTCGACATCACCAGCGATAGGTCCACCTTGTAGACATCGCGCCCCGTCGCCTTGCCCAAGAGACAGGCGGTCATCGTCTTGCCCGTCCCCGGCGGGCCGTAAAACAGTGCGCGGTGTCCTGGCCGCAGCTTGCCGGCCATGCCCCAGTCCGACAGAAGCTGAGGCCCAAACTCGACCCAGGTGCGGATGTCTTCCACCTGCTTGCGCGTGCTGGGCGGCAGCACGACGTCCTCCCAGCTCAGGGTGGTCTCGATGAGCAGGGCCGGGAAGTTGGCGCCAAAGGCCAAGCGGCGCTCTTGCCCGGTCGTGAACAGCGACAGCAGATCTTCCGACAGCAACAGCGGTGCCTTCATCGCCGGCAGATCGGCGGCCGCCGGTGTGCTGCGCAGGATGTGATGCTTGCTAAACACGTGCTGCGGGTCGAAGAGC
>DAORCZ010000106.1:0-13671 GCA_035345735.1 Pseudomonadota bacterium
TTTCTGCAGGAACGCTATCGCTTTCAGCGGCTGCGCCTGATGTTCTATACCGGCCGCCACAGCGAGGCGGAAAAATACTACAGTACGAACATTGATTCATTTAAGAGTCCTTCTGGCATCAAATATCGATTTATGGACATTGCCGCCGGATCATTTCGCCGAAACGGCAAGACAGGCCAATCGAATTCTATGTATGCCTACGTCTTTGGTCACTACGGCCCGCTCAAAAGGTCCGCCTATCTTTCTTTTCGCCCTAAAGAAGATGCGGACTGGAGATCAGCGCTGGCTTCAGCCAAGAACGACTATGACAAACAGGTACTGTGGCAGCTCTTGGGGATCTCGGCGGATGGCTTAGGGGCCATCGAAAAGATTTTCGCCATTTCCCCCGCATCCGAGCTACTGCCCCTGCTGCTGGTGCGGGAAGTCAACAAGGCCGAGCGGGATCTCGGCGAATACCGAACGGAACAGACTTGGTCGAAAAGACCAGTTCGGCCTTATGCAGATATCGTTGGGAAGAAGCGCATGGTGGCACTCAAGCGCATCGCCGATACGCAAAAGGCCTATAAACCCTATCTTTGGAATGCCGCTATTGGCCATCTGTATGCGCTGATCGGCGATAACCCCGCGGCGACGAGCTATCTCGATCGAGCCGAAAAAGAGGTGGGCGCCGACGCGGCGGTCGCCGCCCAGGTCCGCATGACGCGCCTCCTGGTTCGCGCGGGGAACGGCAAGACCGCCGACAAGAGCATGGAGCCCTACCTGGCGAGCGAGCTCTCCTGGCTGGCCGACAGCAAGAATTCGCGGGCCTCCGACCTAAGCTCGTATGTGCTGGAGCTGATTAGCAAGCGCTACCGTACCTCCGGCGACGCGCTGCGCGCCCAGCTTCTGCATGATGATCCCGCGGCTGATCTGTACCGCAGCAACGCCCGCATGGACGCCCTGGCCGAGTTTATGGCCAAGCCAGACAAGTCCCCTTTCGATGAGTTCATCACCCGGAACTACAGCCGAAAATACGACGCACCGCAGCTGATGGAAATCCGGGCCATCAACGACCTCTATGCCGGAAAGTTCAAATCAGCGGCCGAATTACTCGCCAAGGCAAAGCCCGAAGCCGGCAATCTGAAGCTCGAAGCCGATCCGTTTGGTTCGCGGTTAAGAGACTGTCAGGACTGCGATATCGACGACAAGAGCACTCCGCGATATACCCGCATGGCGTTTATTCGTCGGCTGATGACCCTGGCCGCGCAAGCCGAACAGCCGGGAGCCCCGGGGGCGGCGGCCAGTCTATTGGTCGGCAATGCTCTCTATAACATGAGCTACTACGGCAATGGCCGCCTAATCTATCATACGGAACATTCCAATTTTCCCAACCGCAGCCCCTTGACCACGCAGACCCAGCTGGCCGAAAAGTACTATAAGCGCGCGATGGAGCGGTCGCCCGATCGCGAAGTGCAAGCCAAGGCCTGTTTTATGGCCGCCAAGACCGAACAAAACCGCTATTTCGCAAACCAGAACAGCAAGAATCAGCCCGTCTCCGACCCCCAGGTCACTACCCATTCCCCCGTCTATTTCAAACTCCTAAAAGAACGATACGCCGACACCAAGTACTACCAGGAAGTTGTGCGCGAGTGCAGCTACTTCCGCTTCTATGTGAAGCGCTAACCCACGCTGTTGCGCGCAATCCAGGTATGCTAGCTGATATGTCTTAGCGCCGAGAGTAGCCCCAGCGCTGCCTTGGAAAACTGCTACTGTTGATCCATTGGATTTGCATGGGCGGCGGTCGCGAGAAGCTGGGCAGCACAGTATTGCCATTTACTCCAATTCCAAGAGTAGGCCTATAACCAGAACTCACTGCCAAATACGCATAGAGCTTCGGGGATCGATTGTATATCTGCCGACAGGGTGAATAATAGATTTGTCTTTGTCGTACGGTCCATATTATTGCTGAATCTCCCCGAAACATGGGGAAAGTGGTCGATGCAGAATGCCTCAAAATCAGCGTCTGTTCGAAGTTGATCTGCCAATAAATGTCGCAGTGTTGCCAAATCCGGCTTACTTGGTGCAGTCACCATGCCGCAAATCTATAGCCGAGCTTAGCAATGCAGCAAGTCAGTAATTAGGATTTTATTGATGAGTCCGGTCGGATATCAGCCAGTGTTTGTCCCGTTGACTGCCAGCGAACACTTTGACCCGGCCTGCGTTCTTTATCCTTGGATGTGCATTCGTTCGGCGGGAGGTGCGGCCGTTGGGAGTTACGGCTTGAAGTTCGATACGTTGCCGGTGCGCTGCCATTTGCCGCCGCGCTTTTCGTAAAGCTCGATCCAGGCGCTGACGAACTGCAAGGGAACCTCGTCGCCTTTTTCGGTGCGCTGTTTGCCGCGGGCGGAGACTTGGGCGATGACCCAGCCCTGGGTGGCATCGGCGGAGACCGAGACTACGGGGTCTACGCTGTCTTTGTATTCGGAGAAGGTGGTGGCTTTTAGGTAGGCGCCGAGGCGTTCTCTGCGCGCCTTCAGTGTTGGGCGGCTGATTTCGCCACGGTTGGCGACCACGTTGTCTTCGGCTTCGTCTTCTAGCAGCAGTTCGACATTGCTCTGGCGATGGGCGCGCATCACTTTTTCGTGCAGCGCTCGCAGTTCGGCGGCGGGGGTTTGGGGGAGGGTCGCGGCGGGTGTGAATGAGGGCAGGGAAAGCGCAAGGGCGAGCAGAACAAGGCGTCGGATGTTCATGGGGGCTCCGGCGGTGGATGGGGGAGACGTGGCCGCGCTGCGCGCTGGTTCGCGGCAGCCGTTTGCGGGCGCACGAAAAGCGGAAGGACACCGGGTTGCAGGAAGGGCCGGCGGAGAGGGCGCCCTTCGCTTTAGGCTTTCTTCCGGGCGTGGCGCGCGCGGGCGTCTAGGACGCGGGGGAGGTTGCCTTCGATCCAGGTGTGCAAGCCCTGCATGAGCGCCGCGATCTCGCGGCCCATCGCGGTCAGCGAGTACTCGACGCGGGGCGGCACTTCGGCGAAGGCGGTGCGCTGCACGAAGCCGTCGTCTTCGAGAACGCGCAGGGATTGGGCGAGCATCTTTTCGCTCACGCCGTCGATGCGCTGACGCAGCTCGCTGAAGCGGTGGGTTCGCTCTTGCAAGACCACGAGGAGCAGTGCCCCCCAGCGACTGGTCACGTGATCGAGGACGGTGCGCGAGGGACAGGCGGCGACCGAGAGATCTCCCTTGGGGAATCTGGACTTGGCGACCATTTTCAAAACTTACCAAAAGGTAGGTACTTGCGTCAAGTAAGTTAGAGGACCATCATCTGGTTACTTTCTAATGGAAAGTATAGGAGAAGGAGCCAAGCCATGACCTACTTCGTTACCGGCGCCACCGGACACCTCGGAGCCCACGTTCTCGCCCAGCTCAGCCAAGTCATTCCCGCCGGCCAGATCATCGCGGGCGCACGCTCGCCCGACAAAGCGCGGGCGGTCGTGCCCGCCGGCATCGAGGTTCGCGCCTTCGACTACGATCGACCCGAGACGCTGGCCGCAGCCCTCCGCGGCGTGCAGAAGCTGCTCCTCATCTCGGGCAATGACTTCGTGAATCCGCGCTTCATCCAGCACCGCGCGGTCATTGCGGCGGCCCAGCAGGCCGGGGTCGGGCTCGTCGCGTACACGAGTATTCTGCACGCGGCGACATCGCGCATCGGGCTGGCGGTGGACCACCAAAAGACGGAGCAAGCGCTCGCCGAATCGGGAATCCCCCACGTGCTCTTGCGCAATGGCTGGTACAACGAAAACTACGCCGAGAGTCTCGGCGGAGCGCTGGCATCGGGAGTCTTTCTCGGCGCGGGTAAGGAGGGACGGGTGGCCCCAGCGGCCCGCGCGGACTATGCCGCCGCCGCGGTGAAGGTTCTCACCGAGGAAGGACACGCCGGCAAAATCTACGAGCTAGCTGGCGATCGCGCCTACACGCTGCCCGACGTGGCGGCTGCCATTGCCACCGCCAGCGGCCGAGACATTCGCTATCAGGACCTGCCGGAAGCCGAATACAGCGCAACGCTGCAGAAGTTCGGCGTCCCCGCCAGCATCGCCGATGCTCTCGCCAACGCCGACAGCGGCCTGGCCCGGGGCGAACTCGACGATGAGACGCACACCCTGTCCCGCTTGATCGGACGCGCGACGACGCCACTCCTCGATTCTTTCCGCGCGGCCCTGTCGAAGAACGCATAAGCCGCTTTCGCCCCCCCGCCGCTGCCCGCACCGGTCACGGCCAGGGTTCGACGGGGGAGCGACTTGGCAAGCGCCCGCCGCCGCCGGGCGGGGTGGCTTGACCAGCGCTGCGGCTTGCCGCTAGAAAAATTCATGATCAGAGCCCGTCATGTCCTGCCGATCGTGGCCGGTGTATGCGTGAGCGTTCTTGCGCAGGCCCAAGACGTGAGTTGGTATAAATTCAAAGATAAATATATCAGCTTAGGAACGCTGAAAAAGGCCGATACGGTGGCGCAAGGGGCGGTCGTGTTTCAGCGCGCGACGATGCATGCGGCCCAGTTCGGGGTGGACGAGTCACTGCGGGTTGAGGTCCAAGATCAGATCTGGACGCTGGGCAAGTCGCGCGAAATTGTCATTCGCGATAAGGCGGGGAAGACGCTGCGCACGATTGCCGATCCCGATATCGCAACAAAGGCCGACAACATTTCCGGCAACCTGGCCCTGTTTGCGGTTGCCGGTGGGGTGGTCAGGCTGGTGCGCTTGGAAGGCCGGCACGGCTATGTCCTGCGTCGCTATGATGCCCAGGGCAGCCCGCAGGGAAGCTTTCGGCTGGCGCATACTCGCTACACCACGAAGGGCAATGTCACGACGAGTGACCCGCATCTTTACTACTTCGCGCACACCGACCACGAGGTGGTGTTTTCGTCGCTGGGACAGCGCGCGGGCGAGACCGTGATCCTTGGCTTGGCCGATGGCGGCGAGCGGCGGCTGCCGTACGCGATTGCCGGCCTGGTCATCGGGGCCCGCGATCGTCGCCTGGCCGGCTGGGCCCATCCCGATGAGACGGGCCAGAAGTTATCGGTCGAGGTCGGAGAGCGAAAATTTACGATTGAAGACGAGGGCCGCGGTGATGCCGTCCGAGCGATAATAGATGAAAATATAATTTACCTGGCTCATTATCATAATATTGCGACAGGGTGTCGATTGTCAGCCTACGATATCCGGACAGGAAAATCGGTCTGGCGGGCCGATGTTAAGCAACTGAATGTCGGGCACTCGGAATATTATAATTTAGTTTATTTATCGCTATTGGCCGGGCGGCTGGTGCTGGAAGCGAATGAGGCGGCGGGGGCTTATTTGCAAATCTTTGACCCCAAGACCGGCGCCCGGCTCTTTGCCGACGTACCGGCGCTGCCGCAGTAGGGCGAGTCGGCCAGTAGGCTCCTAGCGCTCGACCTCGACGGTCAGGGTCATGGCGGTGCCGCGGCGGCGAAAGTCGACGGTGATCGGGGTGCGGCTGCGGACTTGGCTGTAGGCGGCGAGCGCGCCCTCGGGGGTGTTGAGGGGCTGGCCGGCGATCTTTTCTACCAAGTCGCCGTTCTGCAGGCCGACGTGGGCATAGATCGTTCCGGGGCGGATGCCGGACAAGCGGAAGCCGACCGGCTTGCCCTCCACGACCTCAGGGACGAAGCGCGCGCCGCGTAGAAAAAGGTCCGAGTCGGCGAGCAGGCGATCGAGTACCTCGGCCTTGCAGGTGCAGCGCAGCGCGCGACAGTGGAGGTCGGGGAGCACGCTGCCTTGGGCGGCGGGCTTCGACGCGGCGGGCTTCGACGCGGCGGGTGGCGGACTTTCGGGGGCCGGTGGCGGCGGACATTCGCCGGGGGCTCGCTTTCGACGGTCCAGGACCACGCGACGCTCGATGGGCTTCCCGGCTCGGGTCAGGCTGAGGCGCAGGGTGGCGGCTTGGCTGGCGGCCTTCAGCGCGGCGGCGGCGGGCTCGGGACCGGCGAGGCTTCCGTCGTTGAGGTGGGTCGCCACATCGCCGTTCTGCAGGCCCAGGCGGGCGGCCAGACTGCCGTCGCGGATGCCGAACAGCTTGAAGCCGATGGTCTGGTCGCCCTGAAACATCGGTACCAGCCGCAGCGGCGAGAGCGCAGTGGCGGCGTCATCGAGGAGGGCCTGGCTGATGCAAGCGCCCAGCGAGCAGCTATCGCCGCTGCATCGCACCTCTTGCCGACCGAGCGGCGGCGGGTCCCCGGCGAAGGCCGCGCTCCCAGACAGAACCGCGACCAGCAGCCCCCAGCGCAGCGCAGATCCACGCCCCCCCCGACTCGTGCAACTCCGTCGCAACCGCATGGGGCAAGGGTAGCACGAGCCCCCGGCTGCAAGAGCCTGCCCCACCCGTCCTGGCCTGCTGTAAAGTGCCGCCCATGGATGAGGCCTGGCTGCGCCGCTTACTCGCGTCTGTCGTCGGTGGCGGCGTATCGATTGACCAAGCAGTGGGAGAGCTTCGCCGGCTGCCGTATGCCGATCTGGGGTTTGCCCGACTCGATCACCATCGCGCGTTGCGGACCGGCGTGCCGGAGGTGGTCTTCGCGCAGGGCAAGCAGATCGAGCACCTGGTGGCCATCGTGCGCGAGCTTGTCGGCACCGGGCAGAACGTGCTGTGCACGCGCGTCGCGGCCGAGCAGGCGCAGGCGGTGCAGGCGGCGGTGCCGACGGCGAGCTATCACGCGCTGTCGCGCCTGCTGTTCGTACGGCAACAGGACATTGCCCCGCGTGGACTGGGGCGCATCGTCGTGGCCTGTGCCGGCACCGCCGATCTACCGGTGGCGGAAGAGGCGGCCCTGACCGCGGAATACCTGGGCTGTCAGGTCGAGCGCATCTACGACATCGGCGTTGCTGGGCTGCACCGGACCCTAGCGGCGGCTCCGGCGCTGCGCGCCGCCCACGTGGTCATCGTCGTCGCTGGGATGGAGGGCGCGCTGGCCAGCGTGGTCGGTGGTCTGTGCGGTCGCCCGGTGATCGCGGTGCCGACCTCGGTCGGTTATGGCGCGAGCTTCCAGGGCCTGTCGGCGCTGCTCACCATGCTGTCGAGCTGCGCGGCGGGGGTCACCGTCGTCAACATCGACAACGGCTTTGGCGCGGGCTACGCCGCCGCGCTCATCAACCGCGGACCTCCGACGGAGGCCAGCGTGTCCCCGGCAAACCCCACGACCGCACCGGCCAGCCCATCGACATCGACCGTGGAGGTCCCGTGACCCCGTCTACGCGCACGGCACTGCGTGGTGCCACCCTGTACATCGACTGCTTCGCGGGCATTGCCGGCGACATGACCCTGGCGGCGCTGATCGACCTGGGGGTTCCCGAGTCGGTGGTGCGCGAGGCGCTGGCCTGCCTGCCGGTCGCTCCGTTTGAGCTGCGCATTGCGTCCGTGCGCAAGGGCTCGCTGATGGCTCGCAAGCTCGATGTCATCCCGCTGCCCGACTTGGCGGCCTCGCCTGGTCATGAGCACTCGCATGAACATGAACATTCCGAGGAGCATGGGCACTCGCACGTTCATGACCACGGGGACTCGCACGCGCATGACCACGGGCACGTGCATGAGCACGGGCACGCGCATGACCACGGGCACGCGCATGAGCACTCGCACGATCATCATCCCCATCCGGCGCATGTGCACTATGCCGAGATTCGCGCGCTGATCGAGGGGGCGGGTGAGCGCGGCTTGGCCGCTGAAGTGATCGCATCGGCTCTATCGATGTTCGATCGGCTGGCGGCGGTTGAAGCCGCGCTGCACGGCGTGGATGTCCGCGAGGTCGCTTTTCACGAGGTCGGTGCACTGGACAGCATCGTCGATATCGTCGGGGTGGCGGCTGCCCTGCACTGGCTGGCGCCGCGTCGCATCGTGTCGCGTCGTGTCGTCTTAGGCAGTGGGACGGTGCGCACGGCGCATGGCATCTTGCCCGTGCCGGCCCCCGCGACCCTGGCCCTGTTGCGCGATGTGCCCGTCGAGGCAGGTGGCCCCGCCTGCGAGCTAACGACGCCGACCGGCGCGCTGATCCTGGCCGAGCACGCCACCGCGTATGGCCCGCTGCCCAGCCTGCAGATCGTCGCAGTGGGCCATGGCGCAGGTACGCGCGAGCTTTCCGATCGCCCGAACCTTCTGCGCATCATCGCCGGTCACGAGACCG
This sequence comes from Pseudomonadota bacterium, assembly GCA_035345735.1. Classification (GTDB taxonomy): domain Bacteria; phylum Myxococcota_A; class Polyangia; order Palsa-1104; family JAEUJZ01; genus JAEUJZ01. Next base: position 8,161 of record DAORCZ010000106.1, read on the forward strand.
ATGCGGCGGATGCCGGCGGCCCGGACTGCTGGGTGCTGGAAGCCAACCTCGACGACATGAACCCGCAGCTGTATGGCCCACTGTGCGAGGGGCTGCTTTCGACGGGGGCTCGCGATGTCTGGCTGGTGCCGATACAGATGAAGAAGGGCCGCCCGGGCACGCTGCTGTCGGTACTGTGCGACCCCGGACGCGAGGTCGAGCTGACTCGCCTGATCCTGCGCGAATCGACCAGCCTGGGGGTGCGTCGTCACGCGGTGAGCCGCACCATGCTGCAGCGTGAGCACGTCACGGTGCGGACCGAGTTTGGCGACATCCCGATCAAGCGTGGCCGTGATCCGCAGACCGGCGAGATCTGGAATGCCGCCCCCGAGTTCTCGGTCTGCGTCGAGCGTGCCGAGGCGGCGGGCGTGCCGATTAAAGAGGTGCTCGGCGCTGCGATGGCCGCGTACCGCAACCTGTAGTCCACGGCCATGCGAACCTCTGCAGCGGTCTCGCCCATCTCTGTGCTCCTCTCTGTGCTCCTCGCTCTGCTGCTCGGGCTGGGGGCCGCGTCGGCACACGCGGACGAGCCAGCGACCTGTACTCTCGCGGGTCGCGCGCTTGAGCAGGGCAACCGCGAGCCGCTCGCCGCGCTGCACATCAGCGTCCGCGTAAATGGTACAGAGATCGCTGCGACCACCACCTCGGAGGAGGGGGAGTTCGAGCTGACGGGACTGCCGTGCACGACGCTCTTGCTGCAGGTGCGTGGGCAGCCGATTCGGCCGGCGGAGCTGCGCGAAGATCTGCGCGCTGGCCGGCTGCAAGTCGTCTACTACCTGGCCAGAAAGGCCGAGCGTTTCGCGACGGTGGTGCGGGCCCAGCCGCCGCGGCGTGAGGTCATCGCCACGACGCTGACCGGGGCGGACGTGCGGCGCATCGCCGGCAACCAGAACGATCCGATCAAGGCGGTGCAGAATCTGCCAGGCGTGGCGCGTGCGCCGTTTGGTATCGGCCAGATCATCGTCTGGGGTTCGGCGCCAACCGACACTCGCGCCTATGCCGATGGCGTCGCCATTCCGCGCGTCTATCACTTCGGCGGCCTGCGTTCTACGATCAGCGCCGAGTTCGTGTCTGAGCTGAACTTTCGCCCCGGTGGCTATGGCGCGGACTACGGTCGCGGTCTCGGCGGCGTGATCGAGGTCGTGACCCGTCCGCCGAAGTCGGATCGCTGGCATGGCTCGGTGACCCTGGATCTCATCGACGGCGCGGTTACGGTCGAAGGACCGATCACCAAGAAGCTGCACGTGGCGGCTGCCGCGCGCTTGAGCTGGATCTCGGCGTTTCTGCCGCTGTTCAACAAGTCCAAGACCCAGCTCTCGCCGTTTTACTGGGACTATCAGTTGGCGCTGCGCTATCAGCTCAGCTCGCGCGATGAGCTGGATCTGCTGATCTTCGGCGCGACCAGCGACATCTCGGCCCGCGTCGAGGATCCCGATCCCAACTCGCGCGTCGATATCTACAGCAAGTCGTATTTCGGTCGGGCGCGCCTGCGCTACACGCGGCGCATCAGCAAGGACACCAAGCTGTGGCTGCAGCCGTCTTTCGGCGGCGACACGTTTACGCTCGATACCGGCGATCCGGGACTCGGTGGCTCGCCGGTGCGGCTGACGGTGCGGCAGCTTGGCTACAACCTGCGCGGCGAGCTAAAGCAGTCGATTTTGTCCACGCCTTCTTTAGGCATCGACTACGCGCTGGGCCTGGACTTTGAGGGCAGCTACGCCCAGGTCGAGACCCTGGCCCCGGTCGGTCCGACGGGAGGCGACGGCCAAGGCATCCCGGTTGGCGGCGGCGACACGGTGCGCGATGCTGGCCTGTCGGAGTCGGGATTTCTCGGCGGCAACTTCTTTACCGACGGCGCCGGGGCTTCGTTCCGCGAGGTGCTGAACTATCACCTGATCTCGGCCTCGCCCTATCTGGTCTCGAACTTCTGGTTTGCCGATGGCCGCGTGCAGATCTCGCCACAGCTGCGCGTCTCGATCGATCGGCTGGAGCTGGCGCCGCAGGCCGGATCGGCGATCGCTACGGCTGCCGCCGCACCGCCTCCGCGTACGCTGTTCTATCCCGAGCCGCGCATCCTCATCCGCGCCGCTCTTTTGCCCGAGCGCCTGTGGCTGGTCGGCGGTCTGGGCCTGTATCACCAAGCGCCGCAGGGGTCGGAACTGTCGCCGCGCTTCGGCAATCCCAGCCTGCTGTGGCAGCTCAGCACCACCTACATCCTGGGCGGGGAGCTATCGCTGGGCCGTGGCCTGCGCGTCGAGACCCAGGGTTTTTATAAAGACCTGCGCGGCCTCGTGGTCGCCGACCCGCGCCTTTACTACAGCAACGACGGCCTGGGACGCGCCTACGGGGCGCAGATCCTGATTCGCCAGCCGTTGTGGCACGGCTTCTCCGGCTGGATCGCCTACACGCTGTCGCGCAGCGAGCGTCGCGAGGGTCCCGACTCGCCCTGGCGCCTGTTCCGCTTCGATCAGACGCACATCCTGACCATCGTCGGCAGCTACGATCTGCCCTGGGGAATGTCAGCCAGCCTGCGCTTCCGCTTCGCCTCGGGGAATCCGACGACGCAGATCGTAGGCGGGCTGCGCGACCTCACCTATCAGAACTACTCCGCCGTCCCCGGCGACGAGCTGGCCTATCGCTTGCCCGACTTTCACCAGCTAGATCTGCGAGTCGATAAGACGTTTACGCTGAACCGCTTCCGCATCGGGCTTTATCTGGAAGTGCTCAACGTCTACAACCGCGCCAACGCCGAAAACCTGGTCTATGGCGGCCGGCAGCTGTACCAGGAAGGGCGCATTACCAGCCTGCCGGTGTTTCCAAATCTGGGGGTGCGGGCTGATTTTTGATACGATACCGATTCAGGCCGCATATGCCCAGCCAACCACCGAAAGATGACGCCGGAGATTTTGTTAAGATTGGCGGTAATCCGGTTCCTGGTCTCCGCCTAACATCGATTCTAAAAGGCCAATCCGGGAATATTCAACAGATTGCCTGGTCGCCCGATGGTCGGCATATCGCGGCGCCGTCAATATCGAATCTGCAAGGACAAGAAGGAACTGTCCGCATTTGGGATATGGACAGTGGACGATATGCCGATATCCTCCGGTCCAGCGAGGGCGTCTTTCACAGCCTGGCGTTTGCCCCCGACAGCCAGCGGCTGGTGATCTCCTCGGATGAGAATCGCATCGTGATCTCGGGGCTTAGCGGTCGCGATCAGCGGCCGCTGCAGCGACAATCGGCCAGCCGGGTCTGGAGCGTGGACTGGTCACCAGACGGCAAGCAGATCGCGGCCGGGTCCCAGGATGGGTGCATACATGTGTGGAATGCCCAGACGCGAAGCCTGCTGCGGGTAGACGAAGTCATCGATTTTGTGCAAGCGGTATCATTTTCTCCAAATAGCCAATGTCTGGCATATGCTTGTGCCGATGGTAGTATTGGTTTATTTACCAGCTCGTTCGGCCAAACATTAAAGGGACATAGTAAAGCAGTCTGGAGCCTGGATTGGTCACCTAATGGGGAATATGTCGCATCGGGATCTGCCGATACCCATGTGCGAATCTGGGACGGCAATACCGGCCGCGCCCTGAAGATCCTCGAAGGGCACGCCAGCTGGGTGGTGAGCGTCCGTTTTTCGGCCGGCGGCAAGTGGCTGGCCAGCAAGAGCAGCGATGGCACGGTGCGGCTGTGGCGCTGCGATACCTGGGACTGCGTGGCGGTGCTGCCGGAAGTCAGCCGCGGCTACGCGCCCGGCCTGGCGTTTCATCCGCAGGCACCGGTGCTGGCGACCCTGGGGGACAACGACACGGTCATTCGCCTGTGGCAGCTGGACGAAGAGGCCCTCGGGCGGCAGACGGCGGCGGTTGGGGGGCGAAGCGTCCACTACACGACGGCGAAGGTGGTGCTGGTCGGCGACTCGGGGGTGGGCAAGACGGGCCTTGGCTTCCGCCTGTGCCATGGCCAGTTCAAGGAACATGCCTCGACGCACGGGCAGCAGTTTTGGGTGATGCCGCAGCTCCGTCGCCAGCGTCGGGACGGCACGCAGTGCGAAGCCGTGCTGTGGGATCTGGCGGGGCAGCCGGTGTATCGGCAGGTGCACTCGATCTTCCTGGAAAACGTCGCCGCGGCGCTGGTGGTGGTCGATCTCTGCAACCGGCAAGACCCGCTCAAGGGGGCGCAGTTCTGGCTGGAGCAGCTCAAGGGCAAGGGCGAGCTGCCGCCGGTGGTGCTGGTCGGGGCGCGCATCGATCGCGGCAGTCCGGCGCTCAGCCAAGCCGAGCTGGCACAGTTCTGTCAGCGCTACGGCATCCGCGGCGGCTACGTCGGAACCAGCGCGCTGCGCGGTGATGGCCTCGACGAGCTCCTGCAGCGCCTCGACAGCCAGATCCCCTGGGAGGCGATGACCGCGACGGTGACGACGGTCACGTTCAAGCGCATCAAGGACTTCGTGCTGTCGCTCAAAGAGCAGCCGACGCGCGCGCACGTGCTGGAGACGCCAGCCAGCCTGCGGGCCCAGCTCGAACGGCTGAGCGCCGACGATGGGCGGCCTTTTGAGTTCAGCGATGCCGAGCTCTTGACGGCGGTTGGGCACCTGGAGACGCATGGCTATGTCGCGATCCTGCGCAGCTCGGACGGTGGGCAGCACATCCTGCTTTCACCCGAGGTGTTAAGCACGCTGGCTGCGTCGATCGTGCTATTGGCCGACGGCAACCCGCGCGAGCTGGGCACGGTGAGTGAGCGCGACCTGCTTCAGGGGCGGGTGCGCTTCGCGGAGCTGTCGGGGCTGTCACCGAGCGAGCCGCCGATCCTGATCGACGCTGCGCTGGCGCGATTTTTTTCGCACAACCTGTGTTTTCGCACCGCGCTTGGCGACGACACGCTGCTGGTCTTCCCCAGCCTGATTAAGCAGAAGCGTCCGCTCACCGATGAGCCCTCGGCCGTCGAGGGAACGTCCTACGTGGTGCGCGGTCGAGTGGAGAACCTGTATGCCTCGCTGGTCGTGCTGCTGGGCTACACGCCGTCGTTCACCCGCATCAATCAGTGGCAGCATCAAGCGCAGTACGAGCTTCGCCCCGGCGAGATCTGCGGCTTCCGCCTGATCGAAGATCGCGAGGGCGAGATCGAGCTGGTGCTGTACTACGGCGAGCGTATGCCGGCGTCGGGGCGCGAGCAGTTTCAGGAGCTGTTCGAAGGTTTCCTGTATCGCAGCGAGGCTACGGTACAGCGCCTGCCGGTTGTCGACTGTCCGCGGGGACATCGGCAGGGGCGAGCCACGGTGCAGAAGCGGGTTCGCGAGGGCAAGGACTTCGTCTTCTGCGAAGAGTGCGGCGAGCGCACCCAGCTGCCGCGAAAGGCGGCGCAGCCCGGCATCGGCATTAGCGCTTCGCCTTGGCTGCAGCGACAAGGGGCGGCGGCCCATCTGCGCAGCACCTACGAGGTCGAGGTGGCGCGGCTCAAGAGCTATCGCCGCGATCG
>DAORCZ010000107.1:0-13597 GCA_035345735.1 Pseudomonadota bacterium
CCGTCGAGTCCAAGCACGGCGCGGTGCAGGTCTTCGCCAAGGGCTACATCGGCTCAGACGATCCCCTCAAGCGCAGCCTGCCGCACGACCCCGCCCTGCTGCGCCGCATCGAGTCGGTGCCCGGCGTGCAGGCGGTGGCGCCGCGCATCGCGTTTGATGGCATGGTCAATAACGGCAGTGAATCGACGATGTTCATGGCCACCGCGATCGATCCCGAGCGCGAATACAAGGTCTGCCCCAAGCGACTCACGCGCGTCTCCCCCGGCTCGCAGCCACTACAACCCGGCCGCGAAGGTGATGCGCTCATCGGCAAGACCTTGGCTGAGTCCCTCGGTGCCGACAAGGGCGCGACCTTGGTCATGCAAGCCGCCGGTCCCCACGCCAGCACCAATGCGCTAGATGTCGAGATCAGCGGCTTCCTACCCACGCAGAGCGTCGCCGAGTCGAAGCGCATGGCCACGGTGCGGTTGCGCTTTGCGCAAGAGCTGCTGCGCATGAACGGGCAGGTGTCGGAGTACACCATCGGCATCAGCAACCTGGCACAGGCCGACCAAGTGGCGTCTGCGGTGCGCGCTGCGCTGGGACCGGAGTATGAGGTCACGACCTGGGCCGATCTCGATCCCGCGACGAAGACGCGCGTTGGATCGGTCCTTTACGTCATGCTGTTTATCGGCGGCGTGCTGTTTCTGTTGGTCGCCACCGGCATCGTCAACACCATGCTGATGTCGGTGTACGAGCGCGTGCGCGAGATCGGCACCATGCTGGCGCTCGGCGTCCGCCGCTGGCAGGTGACCGTGCTGTTCCTCGCCGAGGCCCTGCTGCTTGGTCTTATGAGCTCGGCTCTCGGTGTCGCGCTGGGCTACGGCATCGTGGCTGGAGTCTTCCGCAAAGGCTTTTCGATCCGCCCACCGGGCGGTGATGTCACCACCATCTACCCGCATATCGATGGCCAGTTCCTGCTGATCGTCGTCGGCTTCGCGTTAGCCGGCACGATGCTGGCGGCGCTTTACCCCGCATGGAAAGCGGCGCGCCTGCGACCCGTCGATGCGCTGCGGGCGACCTAAGGTCCCGCAAGTTGATGCTGCAAGGAGTCCTGTCATGAACCGCGTATTTTCCGGCTTTGCGCTCTTCACGTTGCTCGCGCTGCCGCTTACCGCCTCGACCGGTGAGCCGACGGCGGAGGATCTGCTGAAGCGCTACGACCAGGTCATGTCGCCCAAGACCTTCGATGCGCTGATGGTCATGGTCGCACACCGACAAGACGGCACCGAGCGGGGCTACAAGTTCCGCGCGCTCAAGTCGGAAGACGACAAGATCCGCACCTGGTTCTACGAGCCCGCTGCCGCCAAAGGCCAAGAGATGCTGCGCGTCAGCGACAACATGTGGGTCTACATGCCCAACCTCAAGCGCGCCCTCCGCTTGGCCTCGCGCGAGAGCTTCCAGGGCGGCGACTTCAACAACGGCGACGTCCTGCGCGTGAACTACGTTGCCGACTACACCGCCAAGCTCACCACCGGCGACGACCCCAAGCTGTGGCTGCTCGACCTCACCGCCAAAAGCAAAGAAGCCTCCTACGATCACATCAAGCTGTGGATCACCAAGGACAAGCAGCAGCCGGCCAAGGCCGAGTACTACGCCGCCTCGGGCAAGCTCTTGCGCTCAGCCGCTTTTGAAGACGTGAAGAACTTCCACGGTCACGAGCGACCGTCGCACATCACCATGCGCAACGAGCTTGCGACCAAGCGCTACTCCGAGATGACGATGCTCGACATGAAGCTCAACATCGACATCCCGGCGCAGCGCTTCGTGCTTGATGATCTGGGCAAGTAGCGATGCGATTCCTGCTCCCCCGCATAGCCGCGCTCCTCCTTTTGTCCGTGTGGACAATGGGCGTGGGCGTGGTGCGGGCGCAGGAGTCGCTGGACGACATCGACAAGATGAAGGGCGGCACCGCCGGCGAAAACAAAAAGGCCAGCGCCGAGGTGAACGGCTATGTCGATAATCGCTTCTCGTACAGCTACGTCGATCCAACCGTAACCCCGCTACCGACCCGGGACACTCCGTCTATCTCGGAAATCCTCGAAGCCAATATCCAGCTTAAAGTCAATATCACCCCCCGACTCTTTGCATATACTGATATCTCGCTTATCTATCAGAACGGCTGGCTGTTCTATCAATATGATGGCAATGGCGGACGCGAAGCGGTCCCGGACCATGACGTCGCCACCATCCGCCCCACGGTGGTGCCTAGCGAGTTCTATGTCTCGTACACGCCCAAGCCCTTCCTGAACTTCCTGCTCGGGCGCAAGCGCATCATCTGGGGGTCGGGATTTGCCTTCAACCCGACCGACCTGATCAACCCCCCGAAAGACCCCACTGACCCCAACTTCCAGCGGGCCGGGGCCTGGGTAGCGCGCGTCGAGCTACCCTTTGAAAAGTTCACCATCAGCGCTCTATTCACGCCGCAAGTGCTTTATCAGACCAGCGGCATTCCTTTCGCATTGATGAAGTATCCCGATTATCCGTTAGTCGATGGAACCAAGCCCGCAGACGATTCCTTTCATTATCTATTAGCCGCGCGCATCTATTTCCTATTATTCAATTCCGACATCAACCTGTTTTATTACTTTTCGAACAAGTACAACGACCTCTTGGAAAACGCTTCGCGCTTTGGCGCCAGCTTCTCGCGTTACTTCTTCACCGACTACGAGCTGCACATCGAAGCGCTGTTCCAGTTCGGAAGCTCGCGCTTGTTCGCCGATCACCTGTGCGCCGCCGCCACGATCTGCAACTTCACCAACGCCATCTCGGCCCAGAAGCGCAGCGATGGTCAGCTGTACCCGCGCCTGGTGGTCGGTGGCCGACGGCAGTTCAGCGACGAGAGCCTGCTATCCGTCGAGTACTACTATCAAGCCGACGGCTACAGCGATCAGGAATTCCAGGACTACCTGAGCGTCGCCTATCGCGCGTTTCAGCTCACCGGCAGCACCAGCGCAGTGACTGGCGGCGGCACCACCAACGGCGCGCTACCGCAGCGCTTTGTGTTCGATCCGCTGCGCCGGCACTACCTGATCCTCAGCTACAGCAAGCCGCGCATCAAAGAAGACTGGACGATCGCCGCCACGCTCATCGCCAGCTTGAGTGATCTGTCGGGGACGCTGTCGCCGACCGTGACCTGGAGCGCCAAAGAGTGGCTGACCCTGTCGCTGTACGGCTTCATTCCAATCCGCGGCATCCCCGTCGGGCAGGTGACGGTCAACAACCTCGCGTTTAGCGAGTACTCGCTGCTGCCCATCGACTTTCGCATTCTGTTCGAGGCCCGCGCGTTCTACTAAAGGAACCTCCACCATGACCACTGCACCCAACAAAGCCGATGCCCAGCCTCTGGTCGTGCTGAAACAAATCGTCAAGAGCTACCAGCTAGGCAAGACCGTGGTGCCTGCGCTGCAAGGCGTCGATCTAGAGATTCGCCGCGGCGAGTTCACGGTCGTCATGGGCCCGTCAGGATCGGGCAAATCGACCCTGCTCAACATCATCGGCTGTCTGGATCGACCGTCGAGCGGCTCGTATCGCTTTGCCGGGGAAGAGGTCAGCGACCGCGATTTCGACAAGCTGGCCGGGGTCCGCAACGAAAAGATCGGCATCATCTTTCAGTCCTTCAACCTGATCCCGGTGCTCAACGTCATCGAAAACGTCGAGTTCCCGTGCCTGATGCGCAGCCGGCGCGAGCCGATGGCGCAGCTCCGCGAGCGCGTCAACAAGCTCTGCCACGACGTCGGGCTGGGACCGTATCTCAAGCATCGCCCCGACGAGCTCTCGGGTGGTCAGCGGCAGCGCGTGGCCATCGCCCGTGCACTGATCACGCAGCCTGAGCTGGTCCTCGCCGACGAGCCGACGGCCAACCTCGACTCCAAGACCTCGGAGCAGATCATCGCGCTGATGCAGACGCTGAATCAGCAGATGGGCGTGACCTTTCTGTTTTCCACCCACGATCCGCGCGTGATGCAGCACGCCGGCCGCGTCGTTTACATCGCCGACGGCAAGATCGTGGAAGGCAACCCGACGGCCGCCGCCTCGGGACACTAGGTCGCAAAGGGGACGTTCACGTTGATGCCGGCCCGTCGAACCACAGGAGTCTTGCTCGTCAGCCTGGCGCTTAGCTGGGCGGCGCCGACCCCTGTCTGGGCTGCGACGGCTCTGCCAGTGGGAACGATGCAGACCGCCGACGCTGCGCCCGCCCCTGCCCCGCCGAGTCCTGCGCCGGGCCCAGCCCCGGAAGAACCCGAACCACCGCCTGCTCCGCTTGAAGAGCCAGAGCCTGATCCGGCGCCCCTGCGCGTCGAAAAAACCGCCGCCGAGCTAGCCGCTGAAGCCGCCGAGCGTTCCGAGCGCGAGCGCCAAGCTCAGGCGCAAGCCGCAGCGCTGCGCACCTATAGCGGTGTCGGCTGGACCGGCGTGGTGCTGAGCCTGGCGCTCGTCACCACTGGCCTCACCTTCGGCGTGCTGGCCCAGAATCGCTCCGATGCCTTGAGCCGCATGAGCACGCAGAACATCGATGGCTTCCCGCCGGTCTACGACGCCAGCCAACACGCCGAGTGGCTGCGCCTGCAGGACGAAGGGCCGCTATTCAGCCGAGCCGCGATTGGCACCTTGCTGGCCGCGGGCGTGCTGGCCATCGGCACCGGCGTGCTGTTCTGGGCTCGCGAGCGCCGCTTTGGCAAAGAGCTCACGGCGCAAGCCCCGACGCTGCGACTGGGGCTTACCGGGCCGGGTCTTGTCCTCGGCGGGAGGTTCTAATGCCAGCGCCCAAGACCTCGGTGACCACGCCGATCGCGCGAGGACGCCTCCTGCCCTTACTGGGTCTGCTCTCCCTCTGCTTGCTCGCTATTCCGCTGAGCCACTGCTACACGCCGACCTATTCAGATTGTGCATATCGCTGTGGCACCGACGAGCCGCGCTGCCCACCAAGCTACGAGTGCCGCAGTGACAACTACTGCCACCTGCCGGACAGCACCAACATCTGCCTATTCGGCATCGACCTCGCGGGCCTGAGCTTCGACGGCGGTCTGCGACCGGATCTCTAAGCCAAGACCTCGCCCGTCGCGGACGCCCGCGCTCCGCTACAATCGGGACATGCTCAGCCGTCGAGAGCTCGTCCTTGCGCTCCTTCTGCCGGCCATTGCCAACGCACAGTCGACCGCGCGTCGTGCCCTGTACCTTCAGCCGCTCGGGGCTGAGCTTCCCGACGCCGACGTCAGCCTAGTCTGCTTGGCGCTGCGCGAGCTTTTCGGGCTGGAGGTGCGCATGCTGCCACGAGTCGATCTGCCGGCGGGCGCGTACTATCCGCGCGGCAAGCGCTATCGCGCCGACGCCCTGCTCGACTTTCTGGCGCCGCGACTGCCGGCCGATGGGCTGCGGATCTTGGGGCTCACTGGCGTCGATATCTCGACGACCAAGGGCAAGGTCTACGACTGGGGAATCCTGGGCCTAGGCAGTCTCGATGGAGCCTCCGGCGTGCTGTCGTCGTTCCGCTGCCACAAAAAAGCCAGCAGTGCCGAGCACGCGCGACAGCGACTGGCCAAGGTCGCGGTCCACGAGACCGGACACACCCTGGGCCTCGATCACTGCCCGCGCCACGGCTGCATCATGGAAGATGCCGAGGGCACCGTGGTCAGCACCGATCGCGAGTACGACCTCTGCCCGCGCTGCCGCACGCTACTGGCGAAGGCCGGCCACGTCATCCCCGCGACGCCAAACATCCCCTGGCCCAAGCCCAGCGAGCGATAGGTCGTCTTCGATCAATCGCGAACCCGCACATCCAGGTATGCCTCGCAGCGCGCCAGCCAGGCGGGGCTCGACTGCCCCGACAGCAGATGCTGGGTGAGGTCGTGGGCAATCTGCACGCAATGATCGATGTTGCAGTGCAGAAACAGGCCCTGACGACCGGCCGGATACAGGCTGCCGTGGCTAGCGAGCGCAGCCAGCTGAAACCGCCAAGCCGCCAGCCAGCCGCGTCGATAAAGCGGATAGACACGGGGCAGAAAGATCTGCCGACTGGCAGTTGGCTGCGGTGGCGAGCCAGCGTGAGCCGGCAAGATGCCAGCGCGAGTCAGCTGACGTAAGAGCTCGGCCTGGGGCTCAGGCGCCAGGAAGTCCTGGTCCGGTCCCCACGTGCCCTCGGGAATCTCAACACAGAGCAGCGACTGCGAGGCGGGGGCCAGCGCAGGCGAGAAGTTGGCCGGAACCGAGACCCGCCCAAACCACAGGCTGCTGCCCGGAATGTAATAGGTGTCGACGGAACCAAGTATTTGCCCAGGGAAGGCCAGATAGAGCAAGTATAAACCCCGATGTCGCAGGCCCGGCCGTTCTGGTCCGTCGCTGAGATCGGCAAGATCGGCAAGGTGGCCGGTATAGACAATGGGCCGGCGTTGCGTCGGCAGGTCCTCGCGCTGGAAGGCACGCCCGTACTGGAAGCGGACGCCCAGCGCCTGCGCCTCGGCTGCCAGGCTGTGCACCATCGCCCCGATGCCCTGCGTCGGATAAAGGTAGGTGCCCGAGCCCGTCGGACGCGACGACAGCAGCCCCGCCAGCGCCTCACGCAGCACGGAGAGCGGCTTGGCGGTCGACACCCGCTTCTTGGCCACGCTCGACGAGATCTCGTCGGCTGGCAGACCCCAGACCTTCTCGACATAGGGACGGTAGAAGGCCTGAAACGCCGCCTCGCCGGTGCGCTCGCGCACGAACGTCGCGAAGCCGGGATCGCGGTCGCCATCGTCGCGGCTGGCCGCCGCGCTGCGATCGGCCTCCCAGCGCAGGAACTTGCGCAGCGAGGCCTCGCGACGCAGAAACGACAGCCCAAAGCGAGTCGCGGCCAACGGACCCAAGCCGCGCAGGAATCCGTCGAGACGTAGCGGGTACGGCACGTGGCGACAAGCCGAGTCGGTCGGCGACGGAAACGGAGGCCTGCGGGGCAACGGCTGATTGCTGCAGAAGATCAGGCTGCCGCGTCGTGGTCGCTCGACCCAGTCCAGGCCCGGAGCAGCCGTGCGCAAGATCGGCAGCGCGTCGCCATGCACACGGTGCGATCCGAGATCGCAGGGCATCCCGGCAAATAACTGAGGCTGCAGGAGCCCCCCCGGCTGCTCAGCCGCTTCCCAGACTTCGACGGCGCGACCTGCCCGCGCGAGCGACACAGCCGCACACAGGCCGGTGACCCCCGCGCCCACGACCAAGATCGGCTCATCCCTGCGCTGCATGCGATTGCGGGGAGGCTACTTGATGGGCGGCCGAGACGGGAACAGAAACGTGCGACGAGGAGAGTGGGTCGGTGAGGCGAGAGGAGCTGAGCGGGGCAAAAACTACGGCAGGTTTTCCATGTCAGCGAAGGGGCAGTTGACGTAGATCGGCGCCGAGTAGCCGCCGTCTACAACCAAGCGCAGCACGGTGCACTGCGATTCGGCCGGCACGGTGGCGCGGCCATCGAAGGCGCCATAGCTCTCGCCGTTGCGGATGACTTCGCCTTCGCCCTGCCAGCGAAGCTCGATGCGCTGCTTGGCGCGCAGCGAAGCGCCGACCCCTTGCGGCAGGCCCTCGTCATCGACGTAGACGCGCACCGCACACGGCTCAGGCGAGCGAATGCAGACCCGGCCGCGCAGCAGGCCTTCGCGCAGCGCCTGCGGGGTCCGGCTCGGCGCCGCGATAAACATCGTCGGATGCAGGTGCTTGCCCTGGCGGCTGTCACTGCCGGCGATCGGCACCATGCGGCGCTTGCGGCGCAGGATCTCGTCGTCCATGCGGCGCATCGTCGCGTGCAGGCTGAACAAAGGATCGTCGAGCCCGTACTGGTCGCGCCACACCGAGACCGGGATGCTGTACGCCTCCATACCGTAGGCCAGCTCTTCGGCCGCCGCGATCTCGGGCGGGAAGGTCTTGGGATCGCGCGCACCGTCGGTGATGGGGCGCCAGCTGCGATCGACTGAGGTGAAGCGATCCGGCCCCTCGACCGGCACCTTGACCGGCGTCGCAAATGGCGTGTCGATGAACAACAGCGCCCCAAAGGCCTTGGCGCTGTAGAAAAACAGCTGCGGGCTCTGGCGGAAGTTCTTCGACTTCAGATCCACCGTCATCGTCGGCAGGTCTAAGAACAGCAGCGACACCGTGCCGTTGTTCTTATCGACCACCTGCAGGCCCGGCAGGAACAGCGGCTTCGGGTCGGGGATGGTCTCAAGGAACTGCCGCATCTCGCGCCAGCGCTGCACCGTGTTGTCGAGCGTGCTCTGGTCGTCGTAGAAGCGGCTCTTGACCGCCGGATTGAAGAAGACGAAGTCGAGACCCGACTTCTTGATGGTCTCTAGCACCTTGGGCAGGTCGAGGCTGGCCTTGAAGTCGCCCTCGGGGAGCTGGAAGTTGGCGTCACCGGCCCACAGCTTCAGCGCCGGGCTCCCAGCGGGAGTCACCGGCTGCACGCTGCTCGCCGCGGGCGGCTTATGCGCCGCGTTGCGCCCGATATAGCTCTGCATCGTCGTACAGGCGGTAAGCCCCAGCAGCGCCGAAGCCGCACCAACAGTCGTACCAAGCCGAGTCAGCCGACCGGTTCGGGGGGCTGACGGGGCCGCCTGCGAAACCTGGCTATCGCCGCGAGACGAGTCAGAAACAACAGCAGTCATGAGCGGCATGTTATGGGCTCTTGGCCGTCAGGTGAAGGCCCTTCTTGCATGGCCATTGCGCCGCCAGTCCGTGAGACAGCTGGGCCGCCAGCGCCGCCGGCCAGAGCAGCGCGTCTCGGCACATCGCGCCGGCCCGGCAAGTCAGCCTCGGGGAGCGCCGTCGCAGACCGCCAGGGCATCGGGAAGCAGACACAACAATTCTCGTCACAGAGGCCCGAAAAATCGGTTGGACCAAGGCCGCGGCATGTGTGCTAAACCCTGCCCGACCTGTAGGACATGTAGGGCTTTTTAGTTATCGGCAAAGGAGACGCACATGACTCAACTTCAACCTCATTCGCGCCGCGGCAGCCCACGGCGCCCGAGCCAGGTTTTCAGCGGCCTGCTGGCCCTGGGTGCCTGCTTGGCGGTCTCGCTCGGCCTAGCCACACCGGCTGTCGCACAAAAGGCCTGCATACTGACCGCCGTCCGCTCGGGAGAAAACGGCTGGTGGCAGCAGGTCAAGGCCCGCATCGTCGACACCGGGCTGTATCCCGACGGGGTTGAGCAGAAGGATCTCGGCTTCCGCGATCCCTCGCTGTCCGAGCTGACCTCGTGCCGCTTGCTGGTGATGATCGCGTCGGACTATGGCTACTCGACCTCCGACGGGCTGGGCAATGCGGTCGGCGACTTCATGGCGACGGTGCCCGGGGCCGCCGTCCTGGTCTTTCAGCCGTACACGTTTCAGACCAACGTCCCGTCGGCCCCGCCGATTGGTGGCCGCTTCCTCACCAACTACGCCCTGACCAACCAGGGATCGACCGACGCCAACAGCGCGACTAAGCGCGGCATGTTCGTCGCGGCCGATCCGCTGATGGCCAACGTCGACGACTTCGACTGCGGCACGGGCTGCAAGCGCCTCACTGGCACGATGCCGAAGGCGGGGGCCACCGTCGCGGCCTACTGGGCAGATGGCAGCATCCTGGCGGTGCGCGGCAAGCGCCGCGTCGATCTGAACATGATGCCGGCCGATGACTCGGTCATCACGGGATCGTGGAACGCCAAGGCCGGCCGCATCATCACCAATGCCATCGTCTATCTGTCGTCGCCGATGAAGGTTCGGCCGCAGCAGATCGACTTCGACGACTCGCCGCTCGGTGCAGCGACCGATCCCGAGACCGTGACGTTTACCAACATCTACTCCGCACCGGTCAAGCTGACCGGGCTTGGGCTGGATGGGACGGGCCGCGCGCACTTCGCCTATGACGCCGACAAGATTCCGACGCCGGCGGCGCCGATTACCGTCGTACCGGGTGGAACGTATCGCGCCCGCGTGGTGTTCAAGCCGCAGATCCAGGGCACGCACAAGGCCGCGTTCTACCTCAACCTGCAGGGCTTCGAGCGCACCGAGATCGCGCTCACCGGCAGCAGCCGCGGCAACCTGTACGTCTCGCTGTCGCCGCTGAACTTCGGGGGGGTGCCGCTCGGAACGGCTGTCGGGCCCTACACCGTGCGCCTTAAGAACATGGGCACCACCAACATCGAGATCACCAAGCCGGAGATCGGCGACACCACCAACTACGATCTGACGACGGCAGTACCTGATGCCAAGGTCACGATGCTGCCCGGCGCCACGTACGCGTTCGATGTCAAGATGAAGGCGGCGGCGGTAGCGGGCGAGTTTGCGACCGATGTCACCGTCGAGTCGACCGACACCGGCAGCCCCCTGGTGATTCCCGTCATCGGCCGCTCTGGCCCGCCGAAGCTGAAGGTTCCCTATACCTCCCTGCTGCTGTCTGACACGCCGACCGGCGCCAAGGCCCTGCCGCTGGAAGTCATGCTGTTTAACGAGGGTTTTTCGGAGCTGCAGGTCACCAGCATCACCTCGGATGTGACGGACTTCGAGATTCCCAACGGGCCCAGCATGATGACCCCGATCAAGATCCCGGCGAAGTCGGGGACCGTGTTCCAGCTCGTGTTCTCACCGTCGGGCTCGGGCCTGCGCTCGGGCAAGCTGACGATCAAGAGCAACGAGCCAGCCGTGCCTCCCGCCATGGACTCGGACAAGGTCATCTCGCTGTCGGGCAACGGCACCAAGCCGAAGTTCCGCGTCGCCGAGACGGCGCTCGACTTCGGGACCGCCGACATCGGGGCGGCGGTCGCCAGTCAGCAGGTCAACCTGTTTAACGAGGGCGACGGCGACCTGGTGGTAAAGGATGTCTCGATCATCGCCGGCATGGGCAGCGACTCGTTCGCCGTCAGCACGCTGGCCCCCGTGCCCTTCGTCCTGCGGGCGGGCACCAGCATGCCGCTGACCGTCGATTTCACGCCGCGCATGGCCGGTATGCTCGGCGCGACGCTGCGCATCGTCACCGACCTGGCGATGAGCGGCAGCGCCACGGTGGATCTCAAGGGCCTGGCCAACGGCGCAGTCGGCAAGCTGGATCCCGGCACGCTGGCCTTCGGCGATCAGAAGGTCAAGTCGATGGTGGTCAAGACCGTCACCATCAGCAACAACGGCAACCGCGACCTGACCATCCTGCGCAGCCGCGTCGTGCCAGCCGCCGGTTCGTTCGCAGCCATGCTGCCGCCCGACGGGACCAAGGTGAACCCCGGCAAGTCGCTGGCCATCAACGTCACCTCGCTGCCCGGCATGGCCGGCGCTGCCAACGCCCGCATCGAGCTAGAGACCGACGATCCCGCCGTTGCTGGCGGCACGCAGTTCATCGCTCAGCTGACCGTCAACGGCGTCGTCCCCGGCGTCACCGTCAGCCCCGTCGAGCTGACCTTCGATCCGCTGCTCGTCGGTCGCAAGAGCGACATGAAGGTGGTCAAGGTGACAAACAGTGGCAGCGTCGCCATCGACAACCTCGCGGCCTCGATCTCGGGCAGCCAGATGGGCAACGACGCGGGCGACTTCGGTTACATCACCGGCTTTAAGACCAAGCTGATGCCGGGGGATTCCACCGACATCGGCGTGTACTTCGAGCCGCGCGTCGCCAAGGCCATGCACTACGCCACGCTGGTCCTCAACGCCGACGGCGTGATGGTGCCGATGACCGTTGCGCTCAAGGGCTCGTCGATGGCGGCGGCGATCGTCGCTCAGCCGGCGCTGCTGAAGTTCAGCAACACCTTCCTTGGCAGCACGACCGAGCCGAAGGCGATCCTGCTCAGCAACGAAGGCGCGCAGTCCATCGAGCTTGAGATCGTCGCACCGACCAGCGAAGACTTCGTTGTCGACCTGTCGAGCGTCAAGACCACACTCGGCATGGGCGACTCGACGCGCGTCCCGGTGCAGTTCGCGCCCAAGACCACCGGCATGAAGGCCGAATCGGTCGAGATTCGCCTCAAGGGCACGCAGGTGTCGCTGGCGAAGATCGACCTCGAAGGTCTGGGTGTGGCGATGCCGCCGCCGAAGATGGAAGGTGGCTGCAGCATGGCGCCGCGCTCGGGCTCTGGCCTGCCTCTGCTTGGGCTGAGCCTGCTCGGCCTCGCGCTGCTCGTGCTGCGCCGTCGTCGCGCGCTGTAAGCCGCAGCCCGAGCCAACCTCGGGCTGCCCCCCCCTCGCCCACCTCCCGCTCGCCTCGCCCCATCCCCCAATCATCGACGCTCGGCGCCGCATCCCGCCCCCCGGGGCGGGAACGGATTCAGCACACCCCGCGATCCTAGTTGGCCTGGGCCAGCGTCGGAGGAGCGCAGACAGTCGCGGCCTGCCCGGCCCGCTTGCCCAGCATGATCTCGGCTGGAAAGTAGTCGGTGCCGCGCTGCACGAAGATCTGGCCGCTGCCCGGGTAGACGCAGCCGGTGATCGCCGCTTTCTGCCAGCAGTCCGCCGTGCGGCGGAAGCCGTAGCAAGTATCGACGGCGAACGTCATATAGGCTGCGCCGGCTGCATCCTTCTGCGGCTCGGGCGCCGTCATGCGGACCCGCATCACCGGGGCCGGCCGCAGCACACGCGAAAAGCGCGAGCGCTCGGACTCTTTGGCCGACAGCGGAGTCACCAGCTTGTTCTGCACCAGCGACTGAGCCTTCTGCTGCTCAGCAGTGGCCGGCGGCGGCGACTCCTCGGCCTTGGCCGCAACCGGGGCCGCAACCGGGGCCGCAACCGGGTTTGCGCTGGGCGGCACTGCCTCAGACGGCAGCGACTCGGCGGAGACCGGCAAGGCGTACATCAGCAGGCAGAGCGCGAGACGTTTCATGACTTCTCCTTGGCGACGCATATCGTTCAACAGCAGCCGCGCTGAGCAGCACCGGCAGCCACAGCGCGACGATGTATCCGGTGGTCTCATCGAGGTTGCACAGAGCAAAGCCCATCAGCAGTGCACGCGACGTCACCGCCACGCTGAGCTGCGAAAGGACGTGCAGGACGTAGCGCCGATGGTCGGCAAAGCGACGGGCCCGCGCCATGCGTACCCCCTGCACCATCGCCCACACCACGATGGCCCCCGACAGCGCGAAGCCCAGCGTGGAAGGAAGCCCCCCCTTGGCCGAAAGCGAGAGATAGAACCCCGAGGGCGCCAGCAATAGAAGGATCGCAGCCGCGATGAGGCGCCCGAGCCAACGGTGCAGCCGGGGCACCCAGCGCAGCACAGACGCCGAGCTCAAAAGGAGACAGCCGGGCAGCGAGACGATGGCGGCGGCGACATGCACGCGCAGCGCGAGCAGCCATAGATCGATGCGCGGCAGCGGCAGCTTCTCGACGAGAAACGGCGGCATGTCATCGCTGAAGTAGTTCAGGCTGGCCGAGGTGATGGCCGCCGATCCCGCGAGCAACAGCAGGGCCGAAGCCACGCGGAGGGCCGGCAGAGACTTGCGCATGCCCCTATAGACGCCCGACCCCCCAAAAAGTTCTTACTGCGGATTCAGCGACGGCAACCGCGCCCCGGGCCGCTAGTTCGAGGCATTCACGAGCAAGCGCACGCAGGCACTGCCCGCAAGCTCGGGACAGGGAGACT
>DAORCZ010000108.1:0-13564 GCA_035345735.1 Pseudomonadota bacterium
GTGGTCCTGCCCTTCTTCCACCACAAGGACGAGCAGAAGGGCGAGCTGGCCTTCGGTGTGCTCCCGCTGTTCGGCTACGGGCGCAGCGTCAGCCAGAGCCTGCTCGCGACCCCGCTTGGCTTCTATCACCACGACTACGTCAAAGATCGCGTCCGCAGCGCCTTCCTGACGTTCTATGCCGATGTCGAGCGCACGCGCAGTGACTTCGGTGTGTTCCCGCTGTTCTTCGCCACCCGCCGTGGGACCGCGCGCGCCACCTTCGTGCTGCCGTTCTTCTACGACTCGCGCGACCCGACGACTGACCGCTCGTTCACGCTGCTCGGCCCGCTATTTTTCGGCCACAAAGAGCGCGCGACGTACGGCGGCTTCCTGCCGCTGGTGTACGGCCGTAACGACGGCGACGGCGGCTTCAGCATGGGCATCTTCCCGCTCGTCTATGCGTCGCACAAGCCGCTGTCGAGCACCTGGGTCGTGACGCCGCTGTTTGGCTTCAACAGCGCGGCCAACGGCTTCCGCTTCTACCTGGGCCCGCTCTACGTCCGACGGGATGCGAACCAGAAGACGCAGGCCCTGTTCCCGCTGTTCTACGACGGGCTCGACGTCAACAAGCAGGACCGCACGACCTTTGTCCTGCCGCTCTTCTACCGCGCCTCTTCGCCAGAGCGCAGCCTGACGATGGTGACACCGCTGTTCTGGCACTACCGCACGCTCGCTTCGCGCACCACGCTGCTCGCGCCGTTTGCGCTCGACATCAACAACTACTACCGCAGCCGCACCACTGCCGTCGGTGTCGTCCTGCCGTTTGTGGTCCGTCACCGCGACGAGCTACAGGACAGCACGACCTGGCTTCTGCCCCCGCTCTTGACCTACTTCAAGCGCGCCGCCCTGCCGGGCACCACGGCGAAGAGTGTGTCGTTCGTGCAGTTCCCGCTCCTGTGGCACTTCAAGCAGCCCGATCGCCAGACCACGGTCCTGTTCCCGCTGTTCTATTACCTCAAGCGGCCGGCGACGACGACGGTCGTGGCCCTGCCCTTCTTTGGCTATCGCCGCGACGAGCACAACAACCGCTCGCTCCTGCTGCTGCCGCTTCTGACCTGGATTCGCAACGGCGGCGACGGCAGCCGCGAGCGCGTGGTGTTCCCCTTCTTCTGGCACTTCAGCTCGAAGGAGACCGGGCGTTCAACGACGGTCCTGGCCCCGCTGTACATCGGCGTCCGCCGACCGGGCCTGGCGCTCAGCGTGCTCTTCCCGTTCGGCGCGCACTGGCGCACCGACCGCGGACACTCGACGATCGTGCTCAACACCTACGTCCATAAGGGCACGGGTGAGTACGCCGGCGCGTGGAGCGTTCACTTCTGGCCGCTGTTCAACTTCGGCCGTCCGCGTCCGCAGGATCTCGAGTGGAGCGTGCTGTACGGCTTGGTCGGGTACTCCCGCGAGGGCATTCACCGCACGCTGCGCTTGCTCTGGGGCATCGTCGTCCCGCTGGAACCCGTCGGCACGCAGTCGGCCTGGTACGGCGCGACACTGCGCATGGCCAGTGAGTAGCGTGAGTCCCGCCGAAGCCTCTGCGCCGCTTGCTGCCCCCAAGGACGCGGCCCACCACCTGGCCGAGGTCTTGCTGGATGGCTGCATGGGTCGCCCGCTGCAGACGCTCTTGCCGCCGACACTGTGCGCCGAGCTAGGTCGGGCCGTCGCGCTGGCCGTCCTCCGCGATCCGCAAGCCGATATCCGCCTGGCCCAGGGACTGACGCTTGCACAGAGCGCGCTGCGCCGCGTGCCAACCCTGCGCGGCCTGTTTTCAGCCGACGCCGTGTTGCTGCTGCAAGAGCTTGCTCGCACGCCCTATGTCCCCGAGCGCACGCTGCTTGTGGCTCTTCTCTCGCGCCCGCCGTTTCGCCGCCTCAACCGCGAGCTCATGCTGGGGACGCTGGTCGACTACACCCGTCGCATCCGCTCGACGCTGTCTGACCCCAACGCCGGCCGCAACCTCGGCATGCTGGGGCGGCTGGCGACACAGGCGGTGCAGCGTGGAACTGCCGCCGTCGGAGCGGTCGCTTCCGGCGTCGCCTCAGTCGTTACCGATGAGCTAGAGCGGCAGATGCAGCGCCGAGCCGCCGAGTTCGCCGAGGGCGCGGTCGATGAGCTGGTGGCCCGTCTGGCGGCCACGCTCACCGATCCCGCACGGACTTCCGAGCACATCGAGCTGAAACTCACGCTCCTCGACTTTGCCCTCGACCTGCGCGGCGAGGTGCTGGCCAACGAGCTTGCCCGTGCCCAGCCGCTGCGTGTGGCAGGTCAGCTGCGATCGACGCTGCTAGCTTGGCTCGATCGCCCCGAGGCCGCCCCCGACCTGACGACCGCGCTGACCTGGCTCTATGCGCAGGACATCGCCGGCCGGCCCTGGGGCCAGCGCACGCTGCGCGAGCTCTTGCTTCTCTTGACTGAACCCCCCGCCCCCTCCAGCGCCACCAGCCCGAGCCTCCCTAGCGAGCTGTCAGCGACGGGTCAGGTGCTGCTGTCGGCGATCACGACCGCGATCGCGCACTGGCTGCGCCCCAGCGTGCAGAGTGGCGCCGCCCTCGCCGCCTTACAGACCGCCACCACCTCGTAAGCCAGCCGGCCGGACGACTCTCCGCACCACCCGCCTCCCGGGGTCTCCCCCTATCCTCCCTAGCCCTCTGCTCGACGATGCTCGGTCACCGGGCCGGTTGGCAATGCGGCTATACTGCGAAGCATGCTGCAAAAGCTCTCTCCGTCCCACTGCACCCGCCTAGCCTGCCGAAGTGCTGGCTGGGCCCTCATGGCTGTTTGCGCGTTTTTCCCGGGCTTCCAGGCGGGCTGGCGAACCGCCCCGGCCATCGCTCCGGCACACGCGGAGGGCCCCGGGCCTGCGACGCCAAAGCCGGCCCGCGATAAGCTCCTACTCCTCACTGACGGCAAGTCGCACTACATCGCGGTCGAGCCCTTCGTGCGCAACGACGACTCGCTGTTCTACGGCGACGGCAAGCGCTTCTTCGCCGTCCCCATCCAGGGCGGCGGCGCCGTCGGCAAAGAGCGCTTCAACACCACCTTCGTCGATCCTCGCTACTACATCGGCTTTACCCAGCGCAGCGAGCTGGCCATGCAGGATGGCAAGTACACCGTCACGTGCGGCAAGACCACCACGCCCCTTACGGTCGTCGACCCCGCCACCGCCCGACCGCTGCTGGCCGCCGCCCAGTTTGAAGGCAGCCCACGCAAGTGGCAGGCCTATGCCCTCGCCCGCAACTCCGCCGGCGTCTACTACTACGTCGATCGCGGCTACGTTGACCGTCACCAGGGCGACCGCAACGAGAGCCGCAACTTCCGCCTCTTCGTCGGCCCCAAGGGCAACCTTAAGCTACAGAAGATGACCAACGTCGTTTCGGACTCCGAGGGGGATGTCTTCTCGACGGCGACGGGCAGCATGCGCATGGTCCTGGGCAAGAAGGAGCCGGTCTGGATTCAGAAGGGCAAGACCAGCACTCTGCTGCCCGTGCCCGTCGATGAGAACCTGGCGATGATCTACACCGAGCTCGGCGTCTACGCCGGTGAGCGCCTCGGCACCCCCTGCGACGATCTATAGCTCTACCGCCCGCCCGCTCCCGCTGACCTTTGGCCCTCATCCCGGCAAGCTCGTAAATGCGTTGAGCGACCCCGCGTCAGCATGGTAAACGCGGCGCATGCCTATGCTGCGTGCTCCGGCGTGCCGATCTCACCTGCTTTCCGTCACTGTTAACGTCCGTGGTCGGGTGGTCCCCGCGCTCTCCGCTCTGGCGGCGCTTGCGGTGGGTTGCAGCGACCTCGTCCCGCCCGACCCCTATCAGGGCACCATCGACCCCAGCGGCTTCGATACGGCGTTTGGCGGCCCGGCCAAGAGCGCGTGGCCCAATAGCCTGTACCCCTGCCTCGCCCCGCGCCGCGGCTTTGGTGGCGGTAGCGGCGGCATCGACGGACAGACCTGGTGGTATCTCGGCGGTCTCAGCAGCAGTCAGCTCGACATCAGCAACTCCGCCGACCCCACCAAGGCCCTGCCGCCCACGGTCTACGACATCAGCAACTGCGACGGTGGCGAAGGCCGAGCCGAGGCGATTAACCCCAGCAACTACAACGCACAGGCCAATAACTACCTGACCGATCGCCAGTTCCCCGTGGTCTCCTACGGCACCGATCCGACGCGAGCCGGCAACTCCGCCGAGCCTACCGCCGTCGGAACGTATCGCCCCTTCCAGATGGTCGTGCCCGTCACGCTGCGCGACTCCATCCGCGGCCGCATGGGCTGCAATGACATCAAGAGCGAGCGCTCGCTCCTTGAGCGGGCCGGCTGGAGCCGCGAACAGAAGACCTTCCCCGACGGCGCCCCCTTCAACTTCGACTTCCGCTTCCCCAGCCGCGACGAGCTACGCGGCGGCAAGGTGACCTTCAAGGACTGGCCGATGATGAGCGTGGCCACCGTCCTTATGAAGACGCCGATCGCTGGCGAGTCGTGCCCGTTCGTCACTGGCAGCACGGCCAAGTATCCCCGCTTCCCCGGCGATCCCGAGGCCACCTTCCAGTTCCCCTCGCAGCACTGGCTGCGCGGCCTGCTGGGCGGCTATCTCGACGGAGGAACCCTGCCGGTAACCACCGATCCGGCCGCCTGCGCCGACATCCTGCGCGTCCCGACCGGCAAGAGCTGCACCATGCCCAGCGACTGCAACGCCGCCGCCAACGAGATCTGCAGCGGCGGTCGCTGCCTTGCCCCCATTCCCGTCTGCCCGAAGCTCAACGAGCTCTTCGTGGCCAGTGACGAGGTGCCGGTCGCCGCCACGTCAAACCCCATCCCCAGCGCCACCATCGAGCTCAAAGACAGCACCGATCCGAAAAAGACGCGCACCGCTGACATCATGGCGGTCTTTGCCAGCACGCCCGCCGACCCCGATTACTCGCCAGTGTGCCGCCTGCGCTACTTCGACAAGAAAAAGCTCGCCGCCAGCTGCACGCGGCTGGAATCCGACGCTATCGCGCCGCGCCCGCTGTGTAGCGCCGCCGAGATCAAGGCGGCGCCCGGTGCTGTGCTCACGACCGACGCTATGGGCAAGCCAATTCCTGCCATCTACGTCCACTGCCTGTTCCAGAAGAAGTCGCAGTAACCATGCCGACTCCTCGATCGCAGTTTTCCATGTCCGGTCGCCGTCTGACTCGGCTCACTCTGCCCGTGCTCGGGGTGCTCGGATCGTCGCTCGCTGGCCTGCCCATCCTGCTGCTTTCCAGCGATGCCTGGGCCATCGGCGAAGTCACTGGCCGGCTTGGCGGCGTCGTGCAGATCAGCACCGGCGGCGGTGCCAAAGAAGGTCTCGCCGGCATCCCGGTGACCATCTCTAGCCGCGCGCTGCTCGGTGGTCAGAAGACGGCCACGACGCAGGACGATGGCGGCTATCGCTTCGACAGCCTGCCCCCCGGCACCTACACGCTGAGCATTCGCGTCGAAGGCTTCGCGCCCATCGAGCAGCGCGGCATCAGCGTGCTCGCCGGCCAGCTAGCGCCCGTCGACGTCATCTTGGAGGTCGGCCAGATCACGCAGACCACCAAGATCGTCGAAAAACGCAACCCGGTGCTCAATCCCGAGAGCGCCGTTGCGACGACGGTTCTCGACAACACCAAGGTGCAGCGTACGCCGGTGTTCCGTCAGGTGCAGGCCATGTCGCAGCTTGCCCCCGGCGTCGGTCCTGGCAATTCGCCGTCAGTGCGCGGCGGTCTGTCGCGCTATACCCGCTACCTTGTCGATGGTCTGGACACCAGCGACATCGTCACCGGCGGCATCAGCTCGCCGATGAACTTCGACGCCGTCGAGCAGTTCAGCTTGTTCACCGGCGCGATGGACGCCGAATACAACAGCCTGGGCCTGGTGCAGAACATGGTCACCCGCTCGGGTGGCAACAAGTTCTCGCTCGACGCCAGCTTCACCTTCCAGCCGACGGCGTTCAACTCCAACATCCGCTACGGCGCGCAGCTTCCGCAGCAGAACGGCACGCTGCTCTACGACAATCGACCGCCGGCCGTCCGCGACTTTTACTCGATCAACGCCAACCTCGGCGGCCCGATCGTCAAAGACCGGCTGTGGTTCTTCACCTCGTTCCAGTTCAACTACAACCGCGCCATGGCGACGATCCCGCCGTTCCCGTGGTACGGCACGAACGAGGACACCGATCGCTATCGCTACACCTACACCTATCTCGGACGCGCCAAGCTGACGTTTCAGGCCACGGCGTCGACCCGCATCTCGCTGTCGTTCAACATCGACCGCAACCAGATTCAAAACAGCCTGCTTTCGACCACCGTCACCGATGATGCCGAGCGCATGGTCGACCGCGGCGGCGAGTGGCTGGTGTTGCTCATCGACAGCGCGCTGTCCTCGAAGTGGCTGTTCCAGATGCAGGCGGGCTTTACCACCAAGCGCAGCCTCGACGACACGCAGCGTCGCACCGAAGACGGCTCCTTCGATCGCATCACACCGTCGCGCACACTGCGCACCGCCGATCAGTTTAACGGCGTCACCTACGGCAATAGCTCCGGCGGCTGGAACGACGAGACGAAGTACCGCATCCAGGCCGACCCGACGATCCTCTACAGCACGACGAACAAGAGCGGCTCGCACAACATCAAAGGCGGCCTGCAGTTCGCGTACATGCGCTACAGCCACACCGTCGGCGTGGCCGGCGGTCTGCGCTTCACCGACAATGTCCCCGGACTCGGCTGCAACCCCAGCGATCCCTCGACCTACACCAGCTGCAATCAGGTCACCGAGTACCCGCAGAGCCTGCCGCAAGGCGGACGCCCCGGCGAAGGCTGGCAGACCACCGCCGAGGCCTACAACATCGGCCTGTTCCTGCAGGATCGCTGGACCATCAAGCGCTTCCTCACCGTCGTCCCCGGCATGCGCTTCGACACCGGCCTGCTCTACGACTTCGAGGGCAAAAAGCTCGGCACGCTGATCGGTCTCGGCCCGCGCCTGTCCTTGGTCTACGACCTGTTCCACGATCGCAGCACGCTGCTGTCAGCGCACTACGGCCGCCACAACGATGTCGGCAACGCCTACATCGCCGATCAGGGCAATCCCTTCCAGAACTCGACGCTGAAGCGCTGGGTGGGCAAGGACCCGGTCACCGGCAAGGACGTCAATCAGTTCGTCGTCCAGAACATGTCCGGCGGCGCCGGCGGTCAGCGCTTCGCCGAGAGCGTCCAGCCCCCATCGCTCGACGAAGTCGGCCTGGGCATCCGCCGCGAAGTCATCGAGCAGACGGTGGTCGGCCTCGACTACACCTACCGCCTGTACGATCACCTGTGGACCAACGACGAGATCAATCAGATCTGGGATCCCGCCGGCCTGCGCGTCATCGGTTATGCCGACGGCATGCGTCGTCGAATCTACGAAGCCGCCACGCCCGACGATGCCCAGCGCACCTATCACGGTCTCGACTTCTGGGTGCAGGGCAACCCCGGCAACTTCGGCGTCGTCGCCTCGTACACGCTGGCCTTTTCCGAGGGCACGGTCAGCGACTACTTCAGCGCGTTCCGTCAGAACGCTCGCTTGAACTCGCTCTACTACGGCGCGCTGTCGGACAACTATCGCCACACGCTCAAGGGTGCCATCGATTACTCGTTCGGCTTTGGCCTCAACTTGAGCGTGCGCATGCAGTACCGCACCGGCGCCCCGCAGTGGCGCGTCTTCCAGAGCCCGGAAGACAACAGCTTCAGCCTCTATCGCTCGCCGCGTGGCACCAACATCGGCGCGCGCAGCAACGACCCCACCGCCTGGTCCGAGTTCAAGCTCCCCGATCAGTTCACGATCGATCTGCAGGGCTCGTTCTCGCTGGAAAAGCTGCTCGGTCAGCGTATCGATTTGATGGTCATGATCTACAACGTCATCGGCGGCGGAACCCCGACCAGCATCGACGCACGCACCGGCAACACCTTCGGTACGATCAGCGGTCGCCTCGATAACCTCAACGCTCAGGTCATCCTGCGCTACCGCATCTGATCGCGCGCCACCACCAGGCGTTTCGCCTCCTGACGCTCCGCTTCACATCGCCCCCGCAGCCCTCGCCAGCCCGCCACCGGCCGAACCGCCGGAACACCGAATTGCTCCCCAAAAAAATCGCTGGGCCTCTACTCTAGTGAATGATCGCGGAACCTTTTCCGCATCGCTATGAGGCCCCCAGCATGGAAAGCTTTCTCAGTCATATCGGACTTTTCAGCAACCTGACTCCCGAGCAGCTGAAGCACATTGAATCGATCTGTACCGAGATCCGCCTGCAGCCTGGCGAGATCCTCTTTCACGAGGGTGACGAGCCCGGCTTTTTCTACATCATTCAGCAGGGACGCATTCGCATCTCGCGCATCATCCCCGGCATGGGCGAAGAGGCCCTGGCGATCCTCGAAAAGGGCAGCTACTTCGGCGAGATGGAGATCTTCGAGCCCATCCCGCGCGCCGCGCAGGCCATGGCCCACACCACCTGTGTGCTGCAGGCCATCCGCATCGCCGATCTGCACCAGGCGATGCACGACGATCGCGAGATGACCGTGTCCCTGCTGTGGAACTTTGTGCTCACCTTGTCGGAGCGCCTGCGCAACACCAACGACAAGGTCATGGCGACGTTCGCCCTCGCCAAGTTCGCCGGGGGCTAGCCGCAGCGCAACCGCCACCAGAATCGAGGGGGATGGAAGATGAGCGAGCTGCGCACGCAGCGCATGGAGCGCTCCGCGAGTGCCGGTCTGTCCACCGTCATCGCCCTGCAGCGCGTCCGCCTGTCCGTCATCGAAGGCCCAGACGCCGGCCGCAGCGTCGAGAGCGATGACGAGATGGTGCTGCGCGTCGGAACCCGCGAGAACAATCACCTCGTGCTGTCCGACAAGAGCATCAGCGGCTATCACCTGGAGATCTCGCGCCGGGTCGGTGGCGACAGCGAGGGCCCTTCGGCCCGCAGCAGCAGCTCTTCGAGCGGGGGCGAGGACGATCGCGGCGGCTGGCGACTGCGCGATGTCGGCAGCACCAACGGGACCTATGTCGGCAGCCTGCGCGTCTTTGATGTCCAGCTGCGCCCGGGAACCATCCTCAGCCTAGGCCGCAGCCGCCTGCGCTTCGACGCCATCGACGATCGACCGCTGCGCGCCGTCCTCCATCCGCGGGATCGCTTCTTCGACATGGTGGGCACCTCGGTCGCCATGCGTCGCATGTTTGCCCGCATCGAGCAGGCCGCCGCCA
Organism: Pseudomonadota bacterium; assembly: GCA_035345735.1. Taxonomy (GTDB): domain Bacteria; phylum Myxococcota_A; class Polyangia; order Palsa-1104; family JAEUJZ01; genus JAEUJZ01. Next base: position 9,266 of record DAORCZ010000108.1, read on the forward strand.
GCCCCGCCACCGTGCTCATCACCGGCGAGACCGGCACGGGCAAAGAAGCCGTCGCGGAAGCGCTGGTGCAAGCCAGTCCCCGCGCCGCTGCGCCGTTCGTCGTCATCGACTGCTCGGCCCTGCCCGCCAACCTGATCGAAAGCGAGCTCTTCGGCCACGTCAAAGGCGCGTTCACCGGCGCCCACAGCGACTACCGCGGCGCCTTCGAGCGGGCCGCTGGCGGCACCGTTTTTCTCGACGAGATCGGCGAGCTCCCGCTGGATCTACAGCCCAAGCTGCTGCGCGTGCTGGAACGACGCGAGGTCCGTCGCATCGGCTCTGAAAGCGTGCGCGCCGTCGATGTGCGCGTGATCGCTGCGACGAATCGCGACCTTGGGGCCGAGGTCAACGAGCGACGCTTCCGCCAGGATCTCTACTTCCGGCTGTCGGTCGTGAACGTGCACATTCCGCCCCTGCGCGACCGTCGCGAAGATCTCCCTCTGCTGATTCAGCACTTCGTGCGCCATCTGCTGGGCGCTAAAGCAGACGACGTTCGTTCTAGCGGACCTGAGACCGCGATTACAGAAAGCATCTGTTCCCGCGTCCTGGAGAGCAACTCGGACTATCACTGGCCAGGAAACGTCCGCGAGCTGCGCAACGTCGTCGAGCGCGCCGTCGCCATGCCCGACGAAGATCCGCTGGTGGCCACCGCCCCCCGCGCCGGCCACAGCGACAGCCGAGCCGAGTCTGCCGAGCCCGGCTCGGGAGCCCCCGCCAGCGAGGCCAGCAACGCGCCCAGCGGCCCGGCCGTGGCCGACATCAGCATCCCGTTTAAGTCCGCGAAGCAGGCCCTCATCGATGACTTCGAGAGGCGCTACATCAGCGCCCTACTCAAAGCGGCGCGCGGCAACGTCAGCGAAGCCGCCCGCCGGGCGCAGATCGATCGCATGTACCTGCACAAGCTGATCACCCAGCACCGACTCAACGAGAGCTAGTCGTCATCGGCGGCAGCGACGGACGGACCGGCCGACTGGCTCGCCTGACGCAGCAGACGAAGTCCCAGCCAGGCCACGGCGCAGGTCGGAAGCAGAAGCCCAATCTGCGGCGCAAGCTGAAGGAGGCTCGACCCCTCGCTGCGACCCGCAAGGCTTTCGTCCAGGCCCGCCCGCGTCAGCACCACCACCAGCGCGTTGTTCGTAAAGTGCATGGCGATGGCCGCCCACAGCGACCGACTGGCCAGCGCCGCCCAGCCAAAGCCCAGGCCCAGCACCGCCGTCGGAAACAGCTTGGACAGCGACAGGTGGAAGACGCCGAACAGCAGGGCGCAGGCCAAAACCGGCAGCGCCGCGGCGAAGCGGGGAGCCCGTCGCCCGCGCCACAGCGGCTCGAAGGCCGGGGGCAGAAGCGGCAGCAGCGCGCCACGAAACAGCACCTCTTCACACAGCGCTGGCACCGCCGCAAAGCACAGCAGATCCAACCACAGCGGACGCAGCCCCCCCGGCGGGCGCAGCAGCCGCAGCAGCAGGGCCCGCTCGCTCTCGGGCACGGGAACGACTCGCTCCCAAAGCGGCTCGACGTAGGCCGCCAGGCCGTAGAACCAGGCGACACCAAAGACCACGCCGCCAGCCAGCGCCCACAGCACCGCATTCGAAAGCGGCGCCAAGCGGAGCGCCACCAGGGCATGTCGTCGTCGGGCGCGCGAAAAAATCAGCGCGGGCAGCAGGATGGCCAAGATCTCGGTCAGCGCGGTGCCAAGCGGCCCCGGACGATACGCCTGCGACAAGCTCCCGATGACGATGAGCAGGAGCAGCGTCACGGCAAAGAGCAAGAGCGCGCTGCCCGGCTCGCTGCCGAGCGGCGGCGCCGTCCCCACCTGCGGGTCTGCTCCCACAAGCTGGGGCGACTCAGCAGACGACCCTTCCTGGCAATGTTTCGGCGCGTCGGACAAGAGCTATACGGGGCGCTAGGGTACGTGGTACTGTAAGCCGTGAAAACGATTATCGCAGCGCTGCTGCTGCTCCTCGGGGTCACGCTAGTCAGTGAGCCCGCTTGGGCCGAAGAGCCCAGCGCAGAGACCAAGGCCCAGGCCGGCCAAGCCTTCGGCCGCGGCATGAAGAGCTATCAGGCCAAGGAGTACGCGCAGGCCATCGCCGAATGGGAAGGTGGCTACCGCCTGATTCCGCAGCCGGTGTTCTTGTACAACATCGCGCAGGCCCACCGTCTCGCCGGTGCGCCCGAAAAGGCGCTGAGCATGTATCGCCGCTACTTGCGCGAGAGCCCCACCGCCCCGAACCGTGCCGAGGTTGAGGAGCGCATCGCGGCCCTCGAACAGCAGCTGGGGCCGGCGTTTTACTCGACGCTCTACGTGCCCCCGGGTAGCGAGAACCTGGCTGAGCCGCCGCCCGCGCCGCTCCTCAACGGTGGCAGTGCCAACGATGGCAAGAGCCGCAACAAGAAGCTCCTGCCGATTGTGCTCGGCGTCGTGGGTGGCGCCGTCGTGGTCGGTGTCGCCGTCGGGCTGGGTGTCTATTTCGGGACACGTGGAGCGCAGGCCAATGTCTTCGAGCCGGTGACCCCATGAAGCAATCTCACGCCTGGACTCGTCGTGCTGCGCTCGCCGCTTACGCCCTGCTGGGCAGCCTGCTGCCCGGCTGTAGCTCGGATATCTGCGAGGGCATCAGCCAGAGCTGTCTCAGCGTCCGCCTGGAAGCGGGCAGCGACCAGAGCAGCGATCGACTGCGCGTGCTCGTCGGCATCGATGGCAGCGTCCCGGTCGAGCGCGTCAGCAAGCCGCCCGGCGGAACGACGGGGGCCGCCAGCTTCCCGATCACCTTCAGCGTGCTCTTGGGTGACCGCGGGGGTCGTGTCGATCTCGACGTCATCGCCGAGCTCGCGGGCAGCCCACGCCTGCGTGCCCAGGGGGGCGACACCGTACCCGCCGGGCAGCACAAGCGGTTGACGCTCAACCTCAGCTCCGACATCGGCAATGCGGCCACGCTCTCAAGCGGCATCCCAGCGGCCCGCCACAGCGCTGGCCTGGCCTATTTCCCCGAGCGGCGCAGCCTCATCATGTTTGGTGGCATCGACGCGGGGACCAAGCCGCTCGACGACACCTGGGAGTTTCTCGCCGCCGAGAAGCGCTGGCAGCCGCTGCGCGGACTCAATCATCCCAGCGCGCGTGCCGGTCAGCTGGCCTACCACGCCCGTCGCCGCGCCATCGCCCTCTTCGGGGGCCAGGCCCCCGATGGCAGCAGCAAGTCGCTAGACGATCTGTGGGTCCTCGATCAGACCGGCGCCTGGAGCAGCATCAACCAGCCGACGGCCCCATCGCCGCGCAGCGGATCCGCCTTGGCCTACGATCGGCGCACCGATACGCTCGTGCTGTACGGCGGTCGCAACGCCAGCCAGCCGCAGCCGCTCAGCGACGTTTGGGAGCTGGTGGGCGACAGCAGCACCTGGGCCCCGCGCACCCTCAGCACCGCCGCGCCAGTCGTCGCCAATCCGCGCATGGTGTTCGACGGGCGCTACGTGCTGCTGATTGGCAGCGACGAAGCCAACCCGACGACACTCAAAGTCTGGCGGCTCGATACCATCTTCACCGAGCTACCACCGCCTGGCGGCAACACCGCGCCGATTCGCCGCAACGACTTTGCCGTCAGCTTCGATCTCAGCAACTCGGCGCTGCTCCTGTTTGGCGGCACCACGGCCGGCGCGCCGCTCGCCGAAGCCCTGACCTGGAGCCCGATCGACTATCGCTGGACCCCCCTTACCACCGCGGCCACACCCGCGGCACGCAGCGCGGCGGCGATGGCCTACGCGCCAGAGCTCAATGGCTCGCTGCTGGTCGCCGGCAAAGCGGCAGATGGCTCTCCGCTGTCAGGCGACGACAACTGGCAGTTCAGCGCAGGCGCCTGGAACTCTCTCAAGCCGTAGCCTCGCGTCCGCCGCCCGCCACGTTCCCCTTTCCCCGGCCGGCGATTTCTGACAAATAGCCAGGCATGGAGCGCCTCTACTGCGACTACAACGCGACCACGCCGCTGCATCCGCAGGTGCTGGCGCAGATGCTGCAGGCGGCAGATCCCCGCTTTGGCAATCCTTCGTCGCAGCACCGCGAAGGCCGACAAGCTCGCCAGCTGATCGAGCAGGCCCGGCAGCAGGTCGCTTCGCTCATCGACGCGCACCCCAGTGAGCTGGTCTTTACCAGCGGCGGTACCGAAGCCAATAACCTAGCTCTCTCGGCGGTGGCGCAGAGAGTCCAGCAGACCCACGGCCGACCGGCCCGCGTGATCAGCAGCCCGCTGGAACATCCATCGATCCGGG
>DAORCZ010000109.1:0-13549 GCA_035345735.1 Pseudomonadota bacterium
AGTCGAGCCTCGAGCGCCTGCAGGGACTCGGCGGCGAGCGAGGCGCGTTCGTACTCGGGTACGGCGCGCAGGAAGGCCGCAAGCGGCGCGAACATGAAGATGGCACTGCTGAGCAGCGCCGATAGAAATTCCGTCGACGCGCTGGCGCCCAGCAGGAACGGCAGCACAAACACCACCGAGGCCATCAGCGCGAACAGGGCCAGGCGAGCCGTGAGGAAGTTCTGCTGCAGGATATGGTTGATGCGGCGTGGCGCCTCGCCCAGCGCATCCGCGGTGCGCCGCAGATCATCGAGCAGCGCATCCCCTCGTCGGCTGTTCAGGCGGACTTCCTTGGCCCCCTGCAGGAGCTCGGAGAGGTAGGAAAACAGCTCGACTTGGTCGGCGGTCGATTCGCGCATCGTCTGGCGGACCTGCCGGCGCCGAATCAGAAACAGAGCCCCGCCACCGCCATAGAAAACCAGAATCGGCAGGACGGCCCACAGTGAAAGATAGGCAATATATAAAGATATACAAAATACGATGACTGCCGACTGGGCCATGATGCAGACCGACCATAAATTAATAGAGATGGTATTGGTGGCTTGGGTGAGGCGGATGTAGATCTCGCCGGCGCCGATCTTTTCGACGTGGGATAGCTCGGCGCGACGAATCTTCTCGGCGATCCGAATGCGGGTCTGGCAGAGCGCCGACTCGACGAGGCCAGCAAAGCTGCGGGCACATAGGCGGACGGCCGCCACCTGCCCGAGCAGCGCCACGCAGAAGGCCAGGAACAAAAGCTCGCTGTTGGCCGGTCCGACGTGGATCCCGGCCTGGATAATGGCGATAAGCGCAGCGTCGGCAAAGCCGGGCAGAAGCGCCGCCGCCAGCAGTCGGATCCGTTCGGCCGGGGGGGCCGCTTTGGCCATCTCAAGCAGCATGGGCTGATCCGTCTTCGCGATAGCCGAAGGTCTGGCAGTCGCGGGCGAAGCGGGCGGCGACCAGGGCCCGGCTCTCGGCATCGTACTCGGCGGTGGGGCTGTCGCTGCGCGCCGAGCGGTTACGGTGGGGGAGGCGGCCGGGGAAGCCCAGGTGTTCGGCCAGGCGCTGGAAGTCGCTGGGCAGGGTTTCGAACCGCAGGATGTGGTCCATCGCCAGCCGACCATCGAGGGCTAGATAGTCCACCTGGTTGGCGTGAAAGCGGGCGAACAAGCCGTCCGCCCCGTCGGCGGGCAGGCGTACAAAAGCGGCAAAGCTGGGGGCCTGCGTCTGCACCGCGCGCCGCACCCGGTCTCCGATCGACTCGTGGCGCTCGGCGATTTCGGCGAGCTCGGCGAGCTCAGCGAGTGGGGCAGCGGGCAGGCTCGAGGGGTAAAGGATGCCGGCGTCCTCGGAATTGCGATCGCCGCTGAGGTGGCAATACCACGATAGCAATCGGTCAAAGGGATTGCGCACGACAGCAAACTTGCAATAGGAACGAAAGACATCTTGCGGCAGCGCGCATTGAAGGTCTTGCAGATAGCAGTGTTTGGTGCGTAGCTTTTCAGGAGCGATGGGCACAGCTTCCAATAGATCCCGATCGTGTTCTTCAAAAATACGCTGGATGGAATTGCCTCCGGTGCGCTGGATATGAACAAAAATTGCGCGATATTTATGGGAGATAAACATGGCCTGGGCTCTTCTCAGCAGCGGCGGGGGCCTGTGGCATGGCTGGGCGGCGGGTCGCAGGCGCTGGGCTCCCCGATGGGGAAGCGATGATGGAGATGCGATTTCACTGGCAGCTGGCTCGGATGTCGTCGGGGATGGGGATGGCGTAGACGCGGCCGGTCTGGGGATCGCGACTGGCGAAGACGCGCTTTTCTTCGCCCTCGGCGTGGCGCTGACCGTGCCGATACAGCACGTGGCGCTGGGTAAAGACCTTGGGCTCCCAGCGGACAATCGAGGTCTCGATCTCGATGGGGTCGCCGGGGTCAAGCGAGTCGAAGAACTGCGAGGCGACCTCTAGAAGCGGCGTGCCGATGATGCCGCGCGACTTCTCTAGCTCGCGCCAGGGGGGGACGCCGCAGCGCTCGAAGTAGATGCGTGAAGCGGCGTCGTACCAGCGAAAGTAGCTGCTCTGCCCCGCAATCCCCAGAGGATCACAGTCGCTGAAGTAGACCTGTAGCTTGACGAGCTCGACCCGGGCCATGGGACGCTGGGTCGGCTCGTACCACGCACCTTCAAGCGCGGTCAATGCGACTTCGCGCGGCGGAGTCGGGGGGCGGGCGTCGGAGCTTGGGGTGGGTTGGTCCTAGGGTTGGGCCAATCAGGAAGGGCGAAGACCTGCTCAGCGACGCTGGGGCCGCCGTCTTGCGCCTTGACTTGGCTGGTGGGCGATTCGTAGCATGTCGTCGGTGAAACGCCATCGTGCGACATGCTCCGCGGCCCAGCTTGCGGCTCCCACGCGCCCTCCGTCGGCTAGCGAGGGCAAGACCGGGGAGCGGGGATCCGGCAGCGTGGCGCGGGGGCGAGCGGCGCGATGAATCCGCGGTCTTGGGGGGCGATCTCAGATGGGATCCGCCACATCGCCGGCCGCGATGTGGCGAGCCAGCTTGTCCGCATTGGGGCGCAGCTTGTCGCTGCCGGAGTCGTTCCCGGCCAGCCAGTCGCCCTCGTCGCCAGCAACACTCTGTCGTCAGCCCTGACCCTGCTGGCGCTCATGCAGCAGGGCCAAACCGTGGTGCTGGTCCCGGCAGTTGATCGGGCAGAACACGCGCTGCCCTTGCCGCGCTTCGTGAGTCTGCGCTTGGCTCCCCGCGCGACGCTGCCTCCTGGCTCTGGCACTGCCGCGGACGACCCGCTGCCGCCGCTTGCCGACTGGCTGGAGCTGAGTGTTCCCGAGGGGCGTACCGAGCTTGCCGCCGACTCGCCACTGCGCCAGGGACAGCTTCTTTTGCGCACGTCGGGCAGCCTGGGGGCGCCGAAGTGGGTGCGGCACAGCTTGGCCAGCCTGGTGCAGAATGCCGACCTGGCGCGGGCCCGACTGGCGATGAGCGATGCCGATCGCGTCCTGGTTCCGGTGCCCTTGGCCCATATGTACGGCCTTGGTGCAGCGTTCCTGCCGGCGCTATTGGCAGGGGCCTGCGTCGAACTTCTGCCGGGGGCGAACCTGCTGCGCTATCTCGACGCCGAGCGACGGTTTCAGCCGACGCTGGGCTTCCTGACGCCCAGCCTATGCGCCACCCTGGTCCGCCCGCGGGCGAGTACGGCCAGCTATCGCGCGGTGGTCATCGCCGGAGACCGGCTCAGCCCCGAGCTACAGACCCAGGCCGAGGCCTGCTATGGCCAGGTCAAAAACCTCTATGGCTCGACGGAGATGGGGGTCATCTGCGCCACGCCGCCCGGTGAGACGCCAGCCGGTCGGGTCGGTCCGCCGCTGCCCGGGGTGACCCTGCGCGTGCAGCCAGCCGCCGGGGACCAGCGCTTGGCTGACCCCGACGGACCCAGCGACGGTGCGGACCCTGGTTCGCTAGATATCGCCGCAGCGTCCAGCGCGGACGTTGGCGAGCTTCACTGCCTCCACCCCTGCGGCTTTGTGGGCTACGTCGACGACGATGGCCAGCCGCTCGGCGGCCCGGGGGCGGACGGCTATGCGACGCGCGACCTGGGACGGCTGCACCCCGATGGCAGCGTGGATGTGCTCGGTCGCCTCGATCACGCCACCAAACGCGATGGACGCCTGGTCATGCTGGCCGAGGTCGAGCGAGCCCTGTGCGCTCTACCCGCGGTCGAGCGGGCGGCGGTTTTGCTTGGCCCACCGACGCTGCGTGGGCCGACCCTGTTGGCCTTTGTCAGTCCCCGGCCAGGCGCTGAGCTAGAGGCCAGCAGCGTGCTGCGACAGTGCCAAGCTCGCCTGCCCAGCTTCGCGGTGCCTGACGATCTGCGCGTGCTCTCGGCGCTGCCGCTCTTACCTAGCGGCAAGCTGGATCGTCAGGCCCTGCAGCGCCTCTTGCCTGCCCCGTAGTTTTTGCACCTCATCACACGGAGAACCGAGTTGGACATGGACTCGTCATCACGCCTCGACACAACCGCAACCGCGACCCCCGCCGAGGGCAGCCCCGCTGCAGCACCCTCCCTCTCGCCTGCGGCTGTGCTGCCTGAGCTACGGCGCATGCTGCTGGTCGATCTCAAGCTTGGGCTTGACGAGGCTGCCCTGCGCGCCGACGTACCGCTGCTCGAAGGCGGGCTCGGCCTCGATTCGATTACGCTCTTCGAGCTGATCACGCTGGTCGAGCGTCGCTACGGCCTGAGCTTCCCGCCCGAAAAGATGACCAGCGAGACCTTCTGCAGCCTCGATGCCGTTGCTGTTCTCGTCGTGCAGATGCAGGCCGGTGGCCAGCCATGAGTGCTTCCAGTCTGCCGCAGCTAGGCGAGCCGACCCGCCACGGCTTCCTCACCAACTACCCGCCGTTCCGTCGCTGGCGTCCCGAGAGCCTGGACAGCTTCCTATCGCCGGAGCCGTTCAATATCTACGTTCACACGCCCTACTGCGTGCAGCGCTGCGCCTATTGTTTTTACAAAGTGCAGACGCTGGGCGAGAGCCGGAAGGCCGAGATCGATCGCTACGTCGCCGCGCTGTGCCGCGAGATCGAGCTGGCGTCCGAGCGCTTCCACCTCGCCGAGCAGCCGGTGCGCACCCTGTACTTCGGCGGCGGCACGCCGACGCTCCTTTCGAAGGACAACCTCAGCCGCATCTTCGAGGCCCTGCACCGTCACCTGCGCATCGTCGATCCCGAGATCACTGTCGAGGCCGAGCCCGTTACGCTGATCGCCAGCAAGGCCGAGCACCTCAAGAACCTCGGCGTCACCCGCATCAGCATGGGCATCCAGTCATTCAGTGACGAGATCGTGGCGCGTACCGGCCGCTCTGACACCGAGGCTGACGCCCGTCGCGCCATCGAGCTGGCCAAGGCCACGGGCGCCGTCATCAACATCGATCTCATGGCTGGCCTGGCTGGCGAGACCGACGCCACCTGGGACTACAGCCTGCAGCGCGCCATCGAGTGCGATGTCCACTCGATCACCGTCTACAAGACCGAGGTCTACGCCAACAGCGCCTACTACGCCGACATCAAGCGCAAAGAGCTGGTGCTGCCCACCGACAGCGAAGAGCTGCGCTTCAACGCCCGCGCCATCGAGCGCTGCCGCGAGGCCAACTACCTGCCGGTGAACTTCTTCACCTTCACCAAGGGCGGCGGTTTCGAGCAGCAGCACTCGTCGAGCGGCTGGCGCGGGCGCGAGACCTACGGCTTTGGCGTCTCGGCGTTTGGCCTGCTGCGCAAGCACGCGCTGCAGAACACCAGCGACTCGCCGCGCTATGTCGAGCTGATCGAGTCGGGCAAGCTGCCGCTCCTGCGTGGCCATCGCCTGACCGCGCGCGAGCAGATGACGCGCGACCTCGGCCTCGGCCTCAAGCTCATCCGCTTCGACCGCAAGGAATTTCAGCGTCGCTACGGCTACGACGTGCTGGAACTCTGCCGCGCCGAGATCGACGAGCTGGTCAGCGAGGGCTTCATCACCGTCGAACCCTCGGCAATTGTTCTGACCGATCGCGGCATCCTCTGGGGAGACTACGTGGGGCACCGCCTCATCGCCGCGATGGAAGAGAGCCCCAGCTAGCCGTCCCCCGGCCAGCCGAGCGCAAATCGCATGCACTGTCTTGTCAGCATCGTCATCCGCGAGTGGTCAGCGGTCCACGCCGAGGTGCAGGCCCAGAAACGCCTGCTCTTGGACATCGCCGCCGGCGCTGACCTGCCGCGCCCGCCGATCTTCGCCGCCGCCACCGGCTGCTTGCTGGTCGTCGACTGGGACGGCGGGCAGGTCTTGGCCGGCCTGCCGCTGCCCAAGCCCACTGGCTTCCTCCTCGATGGCGGACGTCTGCAGGTCGCGCTGTGGGAGAGCGATGAGATCGTCACCCTCGAAGGTACGCAGATCTCGCAGCGGATCGGGCACCCCTACTTCAACCACGTACACACGCTCGATCGCACGCCGCGCGGGCTTCTGGTCTCTAGCTCGGGCTCCGATCTGCTGGCCGAGATCGACGAGTCCGGCGCGCTCTTGTGGGAGTACTTCCTGTTTGAGCACGGCTACGGCGGGTCGCGCTTCCGCTTCGCCCAGGGGTTCGATCGCGCGCGCAGCTACAACCGGCGCTATCTGCCCGCCGCGCTGACCACCCACCCCAACTCGGCCCTCGCCCTACCCGACGGCGGCGTGCTGGCGACGCTGTTTTCCACCGGCGAGCTGGTGCGGATCGCTCGGCCCAACGGCGCGCCCCAGGTCCTGCTGTCGGGGCTGCGGCGACCGCACGCCATCCGACGACGCCCGGCCGGCGGCTACATGCTCTGCGATACCGAAGGCGGCGGCGTGGTGCTGCTCGACGAGGATCTGCAGATCCGTGAACGCTGCGCGGTACCCGCCGCCTGGATTCAGGACGCGCTCCTTACCGACTGCGACGGCGATGCCGAGGGGCGCCTGCTGGTCGTCGGCAATCGTCGCATCGCTCCCAGCCCGCTCGCCGCCGCCGCCAGCGACGCCCAGGGTGATAACTACGTCCTTGAGCTGCGACGGGGGACGCCGACCCGCCGCCTGAGCCTGGGTCCCGAGAGCCGCATCTACATGGTCGAGCCGATCGCCAAGTCCGCCGCCGAGAGCCTGGCGCACGCCTGGCGCGGCGCAGACGGCTCGCCTGCCTTGGACACAGGCTTTGCCCGCTGGGAGCCGGCGTGATCCCGCGCCCGAGCCTGCTGCGCCTGCCCGGAACGGTCCCGGTCGCGGCAGCCCGGGAAGCTGCCCTCGCGCTGCCCGCATCCGCCTGGCTTGCCGTCGCGGATGATGGAGGTTTCTTGGGGGATCGGGCGGTGCCGCTTATCACCCCCGGCGGGGCCGCCAGCTTTGACTTCTCCTTGGCCGGCGCCGCTGCGGTCACTGCCGTCCTGGCGGGCTCGCCGCCTCTTTTCGATCTGCTGTCGCGCTTACCCGGCCCGATTGCGCGGGCTCGCTTGCTGCGCAGCCAGGTGGCGCAGAGCCGAGTCGGGGCTTGCCTGGACTATCAGCGCTATCGCTATCGCTCCTTCCTCGTCGGGCTGGCGCCACTTTCCGGGCTGCGGCTGCACTGCGGATCGGACTCGCTTCCCTTCGCGGCCGGAGACGTCATCGAGATTGATCGACGCCAGGCGCACGGGCTCAGCGACCCGACGGGGGAGGGGGGGCTGACCCTGCTTGTCGAGACCGTCGCTGCGGCGGATCTGCCCCGTGCGCCCGAGCCGGCGGCCCATCTGCGGCTCGCTGCCGATGCGCCCATCCTCCTGACCTCCGCCGAAGTGTCGACGCTGTGCGCCGAGATCGCCGAAGCCACCGCCGCCCTGCACCCCGACGAGGCAAGCACCGTGCGCGATGAGCTTGCCGCGCTGCAGGCGGCCTGGGCCGCGACCTTCGCCCGCTACGGCCACCACCGCGCCGGTGAGCTGTCCTATCTGGATATCCTCTTACGCTTCCGCGGGAGCCTGCTTCCTCTACTTACCCGCCGTGGTCTGGCTGCCAGTGCCGCGACTATCCTCGACACGGCGCTGTCCGTGGCGCCCGCCGCTCCGCGCCGGCTACACCGTCCGCCGCCTCCGCTGCCTATTCCCGATGCCCAGGTTGTCGAGCGGGCTCTGGTCGGTGATGGCGAGCGTCCGCCGCTCTTTGCCCGTCCGCTGTTTGTCATGTCGGCGCCGCGGGCCGGCAGCACCCTGCTCTTTGATCTCCTGGCGCGGCTCCCCGACGTCGTGACCCTGGGGGGCGAGAGTCACGAGGTGATCCGTGGCATCCCCGCTCTGCACCCCGCGGCGCGCGGCTACGCCTCGGATGCCCTGTCGGCTGCCGAGGCCACGCCCGAGGTGTGCGCTGCCCTGCGCCACGCTCTGGCTGTCCGCTTGCGTCGCCGCGACGGTACCAGCCTGCTCGCCAGCCCAGCACCCAGCGTCCCCGGCCCGCTGCGCTTCGTCGAAAAGCCCCCCGCCAATGCGCTACGCCTTCCCTTTCTACGGAGCGTGTTTCCGGACGCCCAGTTCATTTACCTAAAGCGCGACCCCCGCGAGAACCTCAGCAGCCTGCTTGAGGGCTGGCGCGAGCGTCGCTTCCTGGCCTACAGCGATCTGCCCGGCTGGCCGCACCGCGGCTGGAGTTTTCTTTTGCCTCCTGGCTGGCCGGCCCTGGTCGGTCGCCCGCTCGTCGAGATCGTCGCTGCCCAGTATTCCGCCGCCAACCTCGCCATCGAGCGCGACCTCGCCGACCTGCCCCCATCGCGCGTCGCCACCGTCGATTTCGAGGAGCTTCTGGCCGCGCCGCGGGCCGTGCTGCGCCGCCTGGCTGACTTCGCCGCCCTTGCCTGGGACGATGAGGCCGATCGCGCCATCGGCGGGGATCTGCCGCTCTCGCGCGTCACACTTTCGGCCCCCCGCCCTGGCAAGTGGCGACGGCACGCCGACGAGCTAGCCACCGTGCTGCCCGACCCCGCCGAGCCGTCATCGCCATCGCCATCGCTTTCGCATTCATCGACGGACGCGCCCATTCCCCCACCCCCGCCGGGAGCTGAGCCATGACAAAGGACTCGCTGACCGCCGACCAAGCCCGCTACCTTGCCGACTTCACCGAACGCTATGTCGCCCGCACGCGCGGCTCGCAGCAGCGACGGGAAGAGACCTGGCCCGCCCTCGCCGATGCCCGCTCGTCGCAGGGGCTGTTCGCTGGCACCCCGCCGCGCGCCAAGGCGGCCTGGCTGGTCCAAAAAGCGCTGCGCTACCCCATCGTCGCCGCCCGCGCCGACGGCGCCCAGGTCTGGGACATCGACGGCAACGTCTACACCGACTACTGCCTGGGCTTCGGCGTCCACCTGTTTGGCCATCGTCCCCACTTCCTGCAAGCCGCCCTTACCGAGCAGCTTGAGCGCGGCCTGCCCATCGGCTTTCAGTCCGATCGCGCCAACCAAGTCGCCCGCGCCATCGTCGCCATGACCGGCATGGAGCGCGTCGCTTTCTGCAACACCGGCGCCGAAGCGGTCATGGGCGCACTGCGTCTGGCCCGCGCCGTCATGGGCCGCGATCGCATCGTCTGTTTTGCCCACGCCTACCACGGCTCGTACGACGGCACGCTGCCCGCCATCGACATGCCGTCGGGGGTGCCCGCCAGCCTGCGCCGCGACGTGCAGGTGCTGGAGTACGGCTCGCCCGCCAGCCTGCAGGCCATCGCCGATGGAGCCGACGGGATCGCCGCCGTCCTCGTCGAGCCTGTGCAGGCCAGAAGCCCCAGCCTGCAGCCCGTCGAATTCCTGCGCGCCCTGCGCACCCTGACCCGCGACCGCGGCATCGCCCTGGTGTTCGACGAGGTCCTGCTCGGCTTCCGCATCCACCAGGGCGGCTGCCAGGCCCACTTCGGCGTCTGCGCCGACCTCGCCACCTACGGCAAGATCCTCGGCGGCGGCCTGCCCATCGGCGTCATCGCCGGCAGCGCGCGCTTCCTCGACCGCATCGACGGCGGCCGCTGGCATCACGCCGGTGACTCGCGCCCGAGCAGCGACAAGGTCTGGTTCGCCGGCACCTTCACCAAAAACCCCCTCACCATGGCCGCCGCCGCCGCCGTCACCACCGAGCTTCTCGACCGCGGCCCCACCCTGCAAGCGTCCCTCAACGCCCGCACCGCCGACCTCTGCCAGCGCGCCAACGCCTGGCTCACCACCGAGCGCTTCCCCGTCAAGCTCGAACCCTTCGGCTCCCTCTTCCGCCTCGCCATTCCCCCCGAGCTCTGGCTCCTCCTCCCGCACCTCCGCCTGCACGGCATCTACGCCTTCGACGGCCTCACCTTCTTCCTCTCCACCGAACACACCGACGACGCCCTCGACCATCTGCTAAGCGCCCTACAAGAAAGCCTGCTTGGCCTGCGCGCCGGGGGCTACTTGCCGCTGGCGGCCTAAGAAGGTGCGTACATATTGGGCTGCGAATGCCCCTGGCGTGATCTTGCTGCACGGCTGGGGCCCCCGCGGACGCGGACTCATTTTTTCGTCGGGGCGCCGAAAAAACGAGATCCGCTGCGGCCCCAGCCTTTGGATCTCGATGGGGGAGGTAGATGGTTCCGTTGAGATTCCTATGTTGGCTTGTTTGAGATTCCTATTTGCTCCGCAAAGAGGATTCCTATTTTGTCGCCGATTCCGGGGCTAGGTCGCTGTCGGTCTGGATTAGATCCTCGCGCGAGGTTGGTCACACTCGGCGATGTAGGCGCTGTGGGTCCACGGCGGAGTGATTTCGTCGGGAGTTACGAACATTCGACCAGCTCTTGTCCCCCGATCATTTGCCAACCGCAGGGGCCGCAATAATGCCCAGCTTTTGCTCCTGGCTGTTACCTTGGCCTTGTGGGAACCAAAGCGCATGGACGCATCCTGTTCTGGGAGGGTGCGAGCCTGTGGATCTTCAGTGCGCCGCCGGGTGAACGGTATCCGAAGACGGCTCTTCATTCCCATCACGCAGTCCAGGTGACGCTCGCGCTCACCGAGCGGGTTTATTTCGATAGCGAAGCCGGGCGGGTGTCGGGTGTGGCGATGGCGATCGCGCCGGATGCGCCGCACGTGTTCGAGGGGACCGGGCTGGTCGTTCACCTTTTTGTGGCCTCGGAAGGTCCGTCGGGTCGAAAGCTCGTACGCGGGCTCTTCTCAAATGGGCCGATCGCATCGATTCCCCCAGGGCAGCTGGGCGATCTCCCCTCGCGACTGCGGGCGACCTTCGAGGATCCGGGTCATACCGATGACGACCTGCGTGCGCTCGGTCGGAGCCTCACGGCCCGGCTCGCCGGAGGACACGCCGACGCGGAAGCGCCTGACCCGCGCATCACCAAGATGATCGCGTGGGTGACGGAACGACTCGACCAACCGGTGAGCCTGCGCGATGTCGCCAAAGTCATTTGTCTGTCGCCGGGACGGACGCGGCACCTATTCGTCCAGCAGACAGGACTCCCATTTCGTACCTATCTTCTGTGGCTGCGGCTGACGCGGGCGGTCGAGCTATTCGGCGGCGGCGCATCGCTGACGGAAGCGGCACATAGCGCGGGTTTCGCGGACTCGGCGCACTTCTCGCGGACATTCCGCCGCATGTTCGGCATCGTCGCGGCCTCGCTCCGCGTGTCGTAGCCCTTTCATTCAAGGCGTAGACAGTGCGGTGGAACGAGGCGGGCTTCAGCGCCCTGCACTTTAGCCCTTTCGTTCAAGTGTCTGTCGGGGGGGCGGACCTAAGGTGGTGTTGTCGCCAGAACCAGGGAGGTTCCCATGAACACCGCATCGATCTACCGTTCCTCTGCGCTCTTCCGTTCTTTCACGAACACCTGTGCGCTCCTCGCGTTTGCCTCGCTTTTGGCTTGTGGTACGCACCTCAAGCCGACCGTTGCTGAGGTCTCTGGGCGCGCAGTGGAGCTTGTCGAAACCGGAATGGGGGACGCCACCGTTGTTTTCGAATCCGGACTGGGCAATGGCTGGACTCCCTGGGACGGTGTCGCCAGTGAAGTCGCCGGCCGAGCGCGGGTGTTCGCCTATTCGCGCCCAGGCTACGGTGGCAGTGAGCCATCCGACGCGCCGCGAACCGCAGCCCGTGTCGTCGAGGATCTCAGGACCCTGCTCACGGCCCGGGGCTTCGTCCCGCCGTACATCTTGGTGGGGCATTCCTTCGGCGGCACGTACATGGAGCTCTTCGCGAAGGCGCATCCGGCGGAGGTCGCCGGGCTGGTGCTCGTGGATTCCCGTCACCGCGACTTCAGCACCGCTTGCCAGAGCGCTGGGCTGACTGGGTACTCGATCCCCGAATCGGCTGTGGGCTCGTTGCCGCAGGTGCAACAGGATGAGTTTTATGGATTCGCAAGCGCGTCCGCTGAGATTCGCGCTGCGGGCACCTTCGGGCTCTACCCGGTGCGCGTGCTCACCTCGACTTCGCACCCGTGGTCGGCGACGGTCGAAGCGCTCTGGCAGTCGATGCACGGGGCGCTGGCCCACGAGGCGGCGAACGGCCAGCAGATCGTCTTTGAGGGAGCGAGTCACAACCTGGAGCTGGACCGGGCTCACGAAGTTGCCGAGGTGATTCTGAGTCTCATTCCGGAGTCGAAACACTAACGCTCACGCCAACCCTAAACCTTTGAACGGAAGCTCTTACCAGGAGACATGCAGATGAAAGCCATTGTGTATAGGAACTATGGTCCTCCCAGTGTCGTTGCGCTTGCGGAGGTAAAAAAGCCCACCCCCAAGGATCATGAAGTCCTCATTCGGATCCATGCAACGACGGTGACAGCGGGAGACTGGCGGGCGCGCAGCCTCAATATGCCAGCCGGGTTCGGATTCCTAGGTCGTCTTGTCTTCGGCATCTTCGGACCCCGGAAGCCGATTCTGGGAACGGAGCTGGCCGGCGAAGTGGAAGCGGTGGGCAGCGCGGTGAGCCGGTTCAAGGTAGGCGACCAGGTCTTTGCCTTCACCGGCGCAGGCTACGGCTGCCATGCGGAGTACCGGACGATGGAAGAAGCGGGGCTGATTGCCCGCAAGCCCGAGAACTTGAGCTTCGAGGAGGCCGCGAGCCTCTCGTTTGGCGGAATGAATGCCCTGGGTTTCCTTCGCGACAAGGCGGGCATCAAGCGCGGTGACAAAGTCCTTATCGTCGGCGCTTCGGGCGGAGTCGGGGCGGCGGCGGTCCAGCTTGCGAAGCACTTCGGGGCAGAGGTGACGGGGGTCTGCAGCACCGCCAATCTCGACCTCGTGCGTTCGATCGGCGCCGACAAGGTGATCGACTACACGAAGGAGGACTTTGCCAAGTCTGGCGAGACCTACGACATCATCCTAGATACGACGGCCACCGTGCCGCTTGCCCGCTGTGAGAACTCGCTGAAACAAGGCGGGCGCCTCGTCGCGGTCCAGGGATCATTTGCCCAAGCGCTTGGCCTTGAGCGTCCTTCGAAGGCGAGCGGCAAGAAGGTCATCGCCAGTGTCGTGGCGATGAAGGTGGACGACATGCAGCTTCTTGCGCAGCTGGCTGCAACCCGAGAACTCAAGCCGGTGATCGACCGGAGCTATCCGCTGGCGAGCGCCGCGGAGGCGCATCGCTATGTCGATACCGGCCACAAGCGTGGCAGCGTGGTGTTGCGTGTAATGCCTGCCTGATCCTCGTCGAGCGCATCGGCCCCATCGGCCTCCTTGGTCCAGACAGTATTCGGGTATTCGCCCATAAAGACGGGCGGCTCTGTTGAAACGCCCTCGGCCCACCTCAGCTTTCACCCTCAATGCCTTGGCTACCTGACGGACTCCGGACACACAGCCAGGTGCCGGGGTAGGGTGGACGCCCCCTTTGGCTTTACTCCAACACTAGGCGTGGGTACGATAGCGGCGGCGGCCTAGCTACACGGGGGGCGCCTCATTCACTAGGTGGGGGAGACTGGTCATGGCTGACAGCAAGCGCTCGGTACTGCGGTTTGACGGGGCGACGCACATCGTCGATATGGGGGTGCGGACGGAGCACAGGGTGGTGCGGGATCTGAC
>DAORCZ010000110.1:0-11248 GCA_035345735.1 Pseudomonadota bacterium
TCTTCTGAACGTCTCGCGGATGTAAGCGAGCGGCTGCCCCCTACGGCTTCTTAGCGCCGGCGGGGGCGGCAGCTTTGCCTGCCTTTTTGGGCTTGGCCGCGGGGGTGGGCTTGGCCGCGGGGGCTGGTTTTTCGGCCGCTGCTTTGGCGGCTGGGGGGGCCTTGCCTGCTTTGCCTGCTTTGCCTGCTTTGCCCGCCTTCCCCGTCGGGGCTGGCGCGGCTGTTACGGGATTCTGCGCGGCGGCTGGCCCGGTCGGTGGAAGCTGCGTAGCCGGAGCCACAGGCGGCGCGGCGGTTGTGGCCGCTGCCGGAGCCGTCGCTGCCGGAGCCGTCGCTGCCGCAGGAGCCACGGTCGGCGCGCTGCTGAGATCCTGGATCGCCGGATCGAGGATGCGGAAGTCGGTGCGGCGATTGAGCGCGCGTCCCTTAGGTTTTTTGTTGTCGGCGATCGGCCGATCAGGACCGTAGCCATGCGCTTCCAGCCGCGCTGCTTCGACGCCGTGTCCCGTCAGGTAGGTCATGACGCTGGTCGCGCGGCGACCTGAGAGATCGCGGTTCTGCTCGGCCTTGCCGACGTTGTCGGTGTGCCCTTCGACCGCCACTTTCTTGATCTGCGGCGTTGCCTTGAGCGCCGCGACCACGGCATCCAGCACCTTGAAGCTCTTCTTCAAGATGGTGTCCTTCTGCGGCGCGTAGAACACCTGCTGACGAATGACCAAGAGATCTGCCTTGGCCTCGACCAGACCCGGGCAGCCGTTCTTCTTGGGATCGGGCGAGGGCGCGCCGGGTTTGTCGGGGCAGGCGTCGCTGGCGTCGGGCACCAGGTCGTGGTCGCGATCCGACAGCGGACAGCCCGGCTTGGCTGGATCGGGGAACATGCCGGCGCGGACCTCGCGGCACTGATCTTGCGCGTCGTAGACGCCGTCGCCGTCGCTGTCGCGATCGGGGCAGCCGGGCTTCTGGGGATCGGGATGGGCCCCCGCTGGCACCGCGATGCAGGCATCCTGCGGATCCCAGACGCCGTCTTGGTCTTGATCGCGCAGCGGGCAGCCCGGCTTTGCGGTGTCGGGGTTTGAACCCGCCGGCTCGCTTACGCACTGATCTTCGTCGTCAAACAGGCCATCGCCGTCGCTGTCGGGACGCGGGCAGCCGGGACGCTTGGGATCGGGGTTGTTGCCAGGGGCCTGATTTGGGCAGGCATCTTCGCGATCGATCAGGCCATCGCCATCGCTGTCGGGCGGCGGCGGCGGGCAGCCGTGGCGACGCGCATCGCTTGCGGCCACACCAGGGACTTCGGGACAGGCATCGCTGCGATCGGGGATGCCATCGCCGTCGCGATCCTTGGGCTTTTCGGCGGGCAGCGGCGCGTAGGCCAGGCGGAACAGCACGCGACCATCGGGCGTGCCCGGCTCACGCAGCAGACCCACGCCGCCGCCCAGCGAAAGCTGCACGCGACGGGCGACGCTGTAGTGAATGCCGCCGAGGACTTCCAGGCTGGTGTAGTCCTGCCGGAAGGCGCCGCCGGTGCTGATCACCGTGCTCAAGAGCGCCTCGGGACCGATGGCCAGGCCGAGATCGCGCCGCGCATAGGCGATCGCGCCGCCGAACAGCAGCGACGGTCCAACGGTGTTTCCCGACCCCGGCGGCAGCGAGCCCAGCGACTGCTCGGCGCGATACATGTACGCACCGGTGAACGACCACATCAGCGTCCGCCACAGCCCGCCCAGGATCAGCTTGAGCTGCACGCGCAGCCCGCTGTCTCCGACGTGGGCCGGGAAGGCCGAGGTGGCGTTGGCAAGCGGCAGCCAGACATCGATGCCGGCGTGGAACGAAAACGGCTGCTGATAGGGCTGACCCAGCAAGCGACTGCGCAGCGACAGGCGTGGATCACCGACCGCGGCCGTGCTGACGCGGGTGACGCCAAACTCACCATCGGCGCTGCTGCCGCGCTCAAGCAGCGTCACCGGCAGTGAGGCCGAGACCAGGAAGCGATCGAGGAACGACACCGCGACATCGACGTTGCCGATGAGCTGATGCGCGATCAGCGAGCGGTCAAACAGGAAGGCGCCGTTCTGATCGCGGAAGCCAAAGACCAGCGGGTTGTGGGCGTAGTTCAGCGTCAGGCCAGCCGCGAAGCCGCGCGTCGAGCTGTACCAGGGGTGGTCGACCAGGAACGACCACTCGCCGGCGCTGGTCGGCTCGTAGCGGTTGATCTGGAAGCCGTGGTTGGTGTTGGCCAGGCTCTGCGCGTGGCAGAGGCGCGGGCCGAACAGCGCACCGCCGAAGAGGCCACTTACCGCCGCGATGACAGAGAGATGGATGGCAGGTCGCAAAGGCATTCCTCGTTGGGATTGGCAGAGCTCGGGCGGAAGTCCCGGGCGGGCTGGCGAGAGCGGGGGAGGCGACGCGCAAGCAGGCTGCCGGCCAAGAGCCCAAGCAGCACGAACAGCGATGGATCCGAGCCCGCAGGGGGCGAGCCCGGCGCGACGACTCGACATGAAAATCCGCCGCCGCCGAACACACCGCGGCGATAGCGCGTCACGTCGTAGGTGATGTCCGCCGTGGCGGCCGAGTCATTGTTGCTCAGATCGGGGTCAAGCGAGGCCGCGCTCGCCGTCGCCTGGACGACGACGGAGGTGGCCGCAAAGCTGGGGCTTAGAGCCAGCGTGACGTCGGGGGCCGGGCCGCGATCGAGGCTGTCTCGGCGGCAGACCCCCTGGGTTCGGCTGGGGGCGACCTCGCAGGCCCAGCCGTCGCCAAACGGCGCAAATCCGTCGAGCAGCGTGGCGTTCTCAGGCACGAAGAAGGTCAGCGTGACCCCCGAGGCGGTGTTGGGACCTTCGTTGCGCAGCGACAGCAGGTAGGTCAGGCTCTGGCCGCTCTTGGTGGGGCTGGGGGCGACCGTGCTGGTCAGCGCAAGGTCGGCCTGTTCCACCACGGTCATCGTGGCATTGGCGGCGTTGTTGCTGAGATTCAGATCGCTCTGGATGCTGGCCGCAGCGACGCTGGCCGAGCAGGTCAAGGGGCCGCGCAGGTCGACCGGGATGATGGCCCGCAAGAGGATGCTCGCACGGCCACCGGGAGGCAGCGTTAGCGCAGTGTTGACCGCGTTGATGCCAATCCCGGGGCTGCAGCTTGCCTGGGTCTGCGTGGCGCTGTCGCTGGCGTTGCCGCTATCGACCGAGCAGATCCAGTCCACGAAGTCGCCGCGCGGCGTCAGCGTGGCGGTGACCGGGGCGGCAATCGCGGTATACGGGCCGTCGTTGGCGACCGAGATCAAAAACGAGGTCTCGCTATCGGGAGCCACCTGCGCGTTGGCGCCGGTGACGGCGATGCGCAGGTCGACCGGCGCGCACAGCGGCGATCCGCCTGCCCCGGCCGTGAGCGAGGCCACTGCAGGACCAGCGTGGCCATCGGTGGCGCCGTTGCCAGGAAACTCGCTGACGGTGTCGGCCTGCGAGCTACCGGCCCGGCCGCCCAGGGCGCGCGCTGTCACGGTATTGGGTGTGCCACTGGGCAGGGCGATGAAACCGCCGCCGCCGCCGCCGCCTGGTCCCATCGCAGCGGTAAACGGCGTCGCGCCGACCCGGCTCTGGCTACCGCCGTCGCCGCCATCGGCGCTGACCGCCACGCTGCCGCGCAGAGCCAGGGCGTTGACGACAATGCTGCCGCCGCCACCGCCGCCGCCCGCTCCGCCCTGCGTTCCGGCCGAGGTACTGACCCCGCTTGCCCCGCGGGCCGAGAGACTGCCAGCGCCATCGACGAGATCCGCGAGGAGGTACACGAGGCCGCCGCCGCGTCCGCCACTGCCTTCCGGCCCACTGACCGGGGCGGCATCGATGCGATCGCCGGCCCCACCGCCGCCGCCCAAAAAAAGCTGGAGGGCCGCGCTGTTGCTCAGCGGATAGCCGCCGCGCCCGCCGCGTTCCCGTCGATAGTTGCCGCCCCACTGGCTGTTTCCAGGGGCCAGGCCGAGCGCATCCTGATCGCTTGTGGAAAGCGAATAGCCGCCGCGTCCACCGCCACCCTCGTTGCTGAGCGCCAGCGCACCGGCCGGATCGAGGCCCCAGGCCGCGGCTTCGGCGACGCTGCCGGCCCGCATGACGCCATTGCCTGCCCAGCCCGTGGCCACGCCGGCATTGGCGCCGCCGCCGCCACCCGCGCCATAGGCATTGCCGCCGCCGCCACCATTTCCGGCTGCACCGCGGCCATAGCTGGTCAGCCAGCCGGCGATGCCTTCTCCCTTGGCTGCGCCTTCGTCGAGTGAGCCACTGGAAAAGCTGGTCACATCGCTGGCAACCAGCTTGTTGCCCGAAGGCGAGGCCGCGATCCCGGCGCGGAAGCCCGCCCCGTCGGCGCTGATCCTGCCTCCGCTGTCGAGGTGCACGTGCTGCGCCCGCAGCGCCACGATGCCACCGACGCTGCCATCCCAGGCCTGGGCCGCCACCGAACCGCCCGCGCCGATCGTCAGCAAGCCGTACTGCGGCACGCGGACAATCTGGCTGTGGCCGCCCGTGCTGTAGGCATTGCGCAGGCCCCCACACTGAGCGCTGACCGTCACCACACCGGTGGTCGGATTGACGGCAGTGACATTGACAAGCTCGAAGCGCCCGGCCTGACCGTTCGTCCCCCCGAGCGCCGTGACCGTGCCGTGGCTGGGGCTGGCGGCGGCGGTGTCGATCGTCGCTCCCTGGACCTGCGCGACGAGCAGCAGGTCACCGGCCTGCAGCCCCAGCGCCGAGAGCGCGCCCGGATCGACGCGCAGCACCGTGGCACCGGCCGCCGCATCAGCGGTCAGGGCCGCGTAGCGGTTGAGGATCTGCGGGCCAGTCACCGTCAGGTCGCCATCTGGACTGGCCACCGACTGGCCGCGACTTTTCGGCGCCGGCACCGGCTCGCCCGGCTCGGCAGCGCAGGAAAGCAGCAGGCCACCCAGCGCCAGGCCCCAAGCTCGCGGTCGGCTCATCGCCGCCAGGGCCCGTCGCAGCGACCAAGGCTCTGTCCGTGGCGACGGGCGACGCCAGGGCATAAGCGGGAAGGCGCGGGGCGGGACCTGCGGACTCATCGACGTATTCCTTGGGCTGGCTGAGCGGTTTCCTTGGGCCGGTCTCGCGGCTGCCTGGTCAAGCGTCTCTGTCGTCGCCTCTTCGCCGCTGGGCCACCCGCGAGGGCAGCCCCTGGGCTAGCGAGCCGAGGACGAGCCGGAAGACGGCCGATTCCAATTGTATCACCGACGGTTGCGAATTTGTCGGTCGCGGCAGGGTGGGCGTTTTCGGTCGCCGTCCTACGAACGGGACGCGGCGGGCCAGAGGCTGGGGCTGAGGCTGAGGCTGAGGCTGAGGCCGGGGTGAAACGACCGAGCGCGGCAGAAACTAGCCACGAAGCTGGCGCAGCGCCGTCGCCCAGTCCTCGACATGGTGAGCGCTGACCAGCTTCCCGTCCTGCACGCAGTGGATGTCGATGGTCATGATCGCGAAGCGTCGACCGCTGTGTGGCACGCCCATGAAGTCACCGGCCGGCGTTCCGCTGGCTTCGCTGCGCACGATAATGCGGTGGCTCTCGCGATCGACCAGGACCTCCTGGATCTTCCACTCCAGATCCGGAATCAGGCGGCCAAAGCCGATCACCTGCTGGATGAATTCCTGCCGGCCTTTGCTGGTGGCGCCGCTGCCGAACGAGCGCCAGTCAGGGCTGGCCACGCCCGCGATCAGCGCCGCGACGTCTTTGCCCGCCGGGGTGTTGAGCGCGTCATAAAAGGGGGCGATCAGGGCTTGGGCGGCTTGCGGGTTCATGTGGGGTCTCCTCGATTTGTGGGGGGGGGGACATCGCCATCATGAGGGGGCAGCCGGTGGCCGACAATCGAGTGGAATGTGGGAAGACTGTTCGATAGATTCGAACAATGATTGAGCACCTGCGAGCGCTGGCGGTGTTTGCCAAGACGGTGGAGCTCGGCTCGTTCCGCGCTGCGGCGCGGGCGCTGTCGCTGTCGCCCTCGGTGGTGAGCCACCACATCAGCAAGCTGGAAGAGCACTTGGCGCTGCCGCTGCTCTATCGCTCGACCCGGCGCTTGGCGCTGACCGCCGAGGGCAAGCGGCTGCAGGCGGCGGCGGCCGACATGCTGCAGGCGGCGGAGCGCGGCATCGATGCCCTCAGCCAAGACGGCAAGACGCCGCGCGGTGAGCTTCGGCTGGCGGCGCCGGCGTTTCTGGCGACGACGCCGCTGTGTCGCGATCTCGCCGCGCTGGCGGCGGCTCATCCGCAGGTCCAGCTTCGCCTGAGTTTCTCTGATGCACCGATTGATCTTTTGCGCGATGGCTTCGATCTGGCGCTGCGCATCGGCCGCGTTTCGCAGGCCAACGACAGCACGCTGCGTCAGCGCAAGCTGTGCGAGATGCGGCGGCTCTTGGTGGCGTCGCCGCACTACCTGCGCCAGCACCGCCCGCCGCGGTTGCCCCGCGATCTGGCGAGGCTCGACTATCTGCAGCTTGCTTCGCGTCCCGCCGCCGTCACGCTGAGTCGGGTCGGGCGCCCGGCCCCGGCGAGCGTCACGGTGCCTTTTACCAGCCGCATCAGCGTCGATAGCGCCGCCGCCCTGCACGGACTTGCGCTGGCCGGCGCCGGCCTAGCCACGCTGCCCGAGATCCTGGTTCGACGCGACCTGGCGCACGGCAGCCTGGTCGAACTTTTGCCAGCCTGGCAGGTCCAGAGCATGGGGGTCTATCTGCTGTGGCCCAAGACGACGCAGCGGCCAGGGCTGACGGCGCTGTGTTCGGGGTTTCTGCGCCCGCGGATTGCGGAGCTGTTCGCGGGGGCGAGTCTCGGGCCCGCGGCGTAGACTGAGTACACGCGCATGACCGTCGAAAAGGGGTCGCTGATGCCGTTTCTGGCAGGCGTCTGGGTGGACACCGATCCGGTGCGCCATCTCGGCTTGCAGCTGACGGCCACGATGGCGGTGCTCCGTCTAAGCGATGGACAGCTGCTTCTTTATTCGCCGCTAGGTATGACCGAACAGCGCCGTGCTGCCGTCGAAGCTCTCGGCAAAGTGGCACACCTCTATGCACCGAACCTGTATCACCATCGCTGGATAGGCGAATGGTCGGCGGCCTTCCCTTCGGCTCGGCTGCATGCGCCTTCGGGATTGGCCCAGAAGCGCCCTGACTTGTCCATCAACCGTTTCCATGACCGGGAGCCCGAGCCAGCCTTTGCCGGAATCATCGACGAGCTCGCCATTCGGGGCTTCCGTCTGCAGGAGAGTGTTCTCGTCTATCGGCCCGCGGAGACCCTGATTGTGGCGGACCTCGTTCATCACATCGGTCGCCCCCAACATCGCTGGACGGCCTTCTACGCACAGACGATGGGCTTTTATGATCGCATCGCGCTGAGCCGCATGCTCCGCTGGGCAGCGTTCTCGGACCGGGCCGCGGCTCGCCGCAGCCTGGACGATCTACTGCAGCGTCCCTTCGATCGAATCATTGTGGGTCATGGGATGCCGCTCGTCACCCGAGCCAAGGAGTCCCTCGCCGCCGCCTACGCCTGGCTGCCCGCCGCCGCACGCTGAGCGGCCGAGGCGTTTGTGGCAGTAAATAGGTAGCTAAATCAAATGGCACATCACTGCGATGTTATTTTGCACATTGATTTTAGGTGCTGCTGGATTTTCTTTCTTATATATAGATCTGGCGACAAATATGTATGATTATAGTGTTTCTGTGATGATTAGATCGGCAAAGGGAAATGCATGTCAAAACAAGGTCGCTTAGGCGTCTCTGCGGTGTTCTTGCTCGCCAGCCTGTGCGCGGGCGGCCATACCCATGCAACCGAGTGCAACTTTCCTCCCTCGGAAGTCTTGGACCTGCAGCTTGAAGCGGTGACCTACGACGGAGTGCCTGTTAGCCCCTCAGAATACGTGGGGCTTAGAGGGCGCCTTCATGCGGCAGGTCCCGGCTTCTTCCTGGAGCTCCTGGGAGCGACGGGCGGTGTGAGAAGCGTGGAGCCGTTTGGTGTGGAGTAGAGCGCTTTTGCTCCGACTGCTTGGTGTCGTCCCCCTGGTTGGGGGCGCATGCCAAGGGGACTGCCCGCCACCCGACCTGAAGTATCTGCCCATCGAATCAGGCGCCTATCGCACGGTCGCGGAGGTTGGCGAGGTCAAGCGGGCCGTGATCGATCGCCAAGCCGGAACGGCCACGTTCACGTTCCAGAGCAGGGGCAAGCAGGTGACTGAAGTCTGGCGGATCACGGCGAGAACGCTGAGGTAGCAGGGCGGCGAATTAGGGCGTAGGTCGGCTGGGTGAAGGAGCGGGGGGGAAGGCTTTGAGGAAGGCTCTGTAGTCGTCGGTGACTTGGGCGGCGTTTGCGAGGGCGATGGTGCGGACGAGGCTGCGGAAGTCGGGGTGCTTGCCGAGGGTTCGGCGGGTCACTTCGGCTTCGAACTCGACGAGGATGGGGCTGCCGTGGGGGCGGGCGTCGGCGTCGGCGCGGGCGTGGGCGTGGGCCAAGATGGCGGCCCATTGTTCGCTGAGCTTGCGCATCTTTTCGACGGTGGACAGGTTGGCGAGGTCCAGCGTGTCTTTCCAGGGGGAACGCTCGCGGACGGAGTACGGGGCGCCTGATAGCGCAAGCACGCCGACGAAGTCATCGACTTGCAGGCCGAGGGAGCGAGTGGCGAGGACGACGCGCTGGGCGGGATTTTTGCCGCTTGCGGCCTCGGTTGCGGCCTGCGCTTCGGCATCCAGATTGCGATAGGCCGAGGGCGCGCCCTGACCCTTGATGTCGAGGATGATGTCGTCGTCGGGACTCGACGTCGGGCCCTCGATCAGCACGTAGTAGCGGGGCGTGCCCAGCGAGCCCAGGCCGGCGTGCAGGCGCTGCGCCACGCTTTTCACGGCAAAGTAGCTGGGGCTGTAGCGCAGGCTGCCGCGCAGCGTCTGGCCGTATCCTGGCAGGGCCGCGCTGATCGCCGATGCCAGCGGGGCGGGGACGGCCTGCAGATCGGCGCTGACCTGCGGGCTGAGCACGCGGCCCCCGGCCGCAAGCTGCGTATAGGTATCGAGCAGCCGTTTTCGACTGCGCTTCTTCTGCACGTGGGCCAAGAACTCGTCGAGCTTGCCGTAGCTGTTTTCGGCGGTGACGACGGTCTGTAGCTCGCGATCGTTGCCGACGCAGGCGGCCAGGGTGTCGAGATAGCGCTGACTGAAGGCGTCCAGCACCGTCGCTTCATCGGCAGGCGAAAACGGACCCTGTTCGCGCATGGCCAGGACGAGCGCCGTCGCCAGTCGCCAGACATCTAGCTGATAGTCGGCCAGCACCGCCTCGTCGAAGTCGTTGAGGTCGTAGACGATGCGGCCGCGGGCATCGGCAAAGGCGCCAAAGTTCTGCGGGTGCGCATCGCCGACGATCCAGGTGCGCGTCGCTACCGTGCCACCAAAGACGCGAAGCTGTGGCGCCGTGCCGAAGTCCAGCCAGAACAGCGAGGCACTGCCGCGGAAAAACGCGAAGGGGCTCTCGGCCATGGTGGCGTATTTCTCGGCTCGCTGGGCTGGTGCGAGCCCGGCATCCGCCGCCGATAGCTTCTGGGTCAGCCAGGCGGCGCGATCGGTCGCCAAGGCTGGCCGGCAAGACGGTCCCAAGAGCAGCAGCAGGCCCGTAAGGACCCAGGTGGAGAAGCGGCGCGAGATCGACATGCTCTGCGCTCTAGGATTCCACAGTCGGCGCCGCGGCGGCCAAGAAATCCCGACGGTGGGCGGGCCTGGGAACCTTGCGGCCGGCGCCTTCGTCTACATCCCTGCGGTCGCTGCCGCGCCGGGTCGAGTCGAACGGGGCCCGGCGCGTACCGGATCGAACAACGCAGGGGAGGGTGCAGATGTCTTTTGGGCTTGGGAGTGTTGGGGGCGGGGTGTGGGGCTCAGCATGGCGGGCGATGTCGGGTCTATTGGTCCTCGGCCTGGCGGCGTGCCAGGGCGGCGAGGCGATGCCTTCTGGGGGCGCTGGGTCGGTGCGCGTGGTGGTGAACGAGATCTACGCCAGCGGCAGCGATCCGCTGGGCGATCCCGACTGGGTCGAGCTCAAGAACCTGGCGGATCAGCCGGCGGATCTTTCGGGCTTCCGCGTGCGCGACGACAAGACCCCGTTCACCCTGCCGTCGGGAACCAGCGTCCCGGCCCGCGGTTACCTTCTGGTCTACGCCGATGACGCACCGGACGGTGGGGCGAGCGATCGCCTGCACGCGCCGTTCAAGTTCGGTGGCAGCGATGAGGTCAGCCTGCTTGCTCCGGATGGCACGGTGCTCGATAGCCTGGCCTGGTCGTCGACGATGTCGAGCGCGGGGCGGACCTGGGGCCGACTGCCGGACGGGACGGGACAGTATCTGTCCCTGACGCCAACTCCGGCGGCTCGCAACCTGTAGGCCCACAGGGAAGACCAAAAAGGAATCTGGAGACCGTCATGTTGCGATCATTCCTAAGTCGAAATTCCTATGTCGGTTTGTCACTCTGTCTGGTCCTTTCGTCGCTCTTGGCCGGGGCCTGCTCAGGGCCCGACGACCAGACGCAGCCAGGGGACTGCCAGATCGGGGGGGCGACCCCAGACTCGCTGTCCAGTTTTACCTGCCGCGCCGACTTCGATGCGCTGGCTTCTGAACCACTGGACTCCAGCCTGCCGGGGGCGCAGTCGGTCAAGGTGGTGATGGATCTGGCCGATGGGAACGCGCTGTATTTCCAGAACAGCAAGAAGTACAAGATTCACTACGAGTTCGCCTCGACCCACCTGTCGGGACAGGGGCGGCCGCTGATTCCCAGTCTGTCTGAGTTCAACCAGACGGAATACTTTTCCCCCAGCCGTCGCTTCGTGCTGGGAGCCATCACCTACTACAGCGGGCCCGGCGTGTTTGCGCTGGAGCTTGCGCCCTACGACACGGCCAGCGCTGATCAGATGCAGACGCTGTACACCCGGGTGCGCAAGGCCAGCTACTTTGGCCCGGGCCTGGTCTTCCACCCGACCTCGGACACCGTCGCTGCCGAGGCGTCTCGGCTGCCGGCCAGCATTCCGCAGAAGAGCACCGATGAGCTCTACGCCGCCATCGACTATCAGCCGCTCAACTTAGGAACCGCGGTCGGACGCCTGAACTTCCTAAGTGCTGCCGAGCTTGCAAGTACTTATGTCTCTTATCGCGATATCGTGGTGCTCGATCACGTGCCTAACGACATCTCGGTGGTGCAGGGCATCATTACGCAGGAATTTCAGACTCCGCTTTCGCA
>DAORCZ010000110.1:11348-13536 GCA_035345735.1 Pseudomonadota bacterium
AGCGAAGATCTGGAAGGCTTCCCCTGCGCCGGCTGCTACGAGTCGCACACCGGCAAGGCCGGCGACTGGCAGGACATGCAGGATGCCATCCGCGACACCTGGGCCAGCGCCTTCCTATTTCGCACCTACGAAGAGCGCAACTACTACAGCATCGATCACAAGAGCGTGGTCATGGCCCTGCTGGTCACCGAGAATTTTCCGACGGAAGAAGCCAATGGCGTGGCGCTGACCAACAACCCCTACGACAGCTCGGGCCTGCAGCCGGGCCTCTACATCAACGTGCAAGCCGGCGGCGATGCCGAGGTCGTGCATCCACCCCCCGGGGTGACCAGCGATCAGTACGTCTATCAGTTCGATCAGCCCAGCCAGCCCATCGTCTGGGTGTCGCACAACAACCTGCTGGAGGAAGGACAGAGCGTCCTTTCGCGGGCCCAGAACTACGAGCTAGGAAGTGCGCTGTCGCGGATTCACGAGCGCTTTGCGCCGGCGTACGGACCAGCGGCCGGCAACAGCGGCTGGTACGCCATGGATGTCGAGTTCAAGTTCGATGGTGACAGCGCAGCCACGGCCAAGCTGTTTGTGAAGCAGGCTCGATCGAACCCCGGACGCGGCAGCAGCAGCAACTAGTCCCGCAGCTTCCTAAGAGGTGTCCTATGTTGAATCCTTCATTCCTATTTCCTTCCCTGACAGCCTCCTTCCTATTTCTGGGCGTCGGCTGCGGGGGTGGAACCTCCGGCAACCTGGCGATGGGCGATGCCAGCATCCTGGCCGGGACCTTCCAGGTCACCTTGGTGGCGCCCGATGCCAGCACTGGCGCCGCGGGCTATACCTCGCTGGTTGGCAAGGTCAACGACGGCGCCACCCCGAGCAGCCTGCAGTGGACGGTGTCCTCGACGGTGGGCGACTGTCAGCTGCTCAAGCCCAAGGTGCCATTCTGCAACACCCCCTGCGGCAGCAGCGCGGTCTGTGTCGCCGACAACACCTGCCAAGCCTATCCCAAGGCGGTGTCGGTCGGCAGTGTGCGGGCCAGTGGCTTTTCCGCTGGTGATTTCGATCTGCAGCAGGTCGCGGGGTCCTATCAGCCGGTGGCTGGCACCTCGCTGCCCTTCCCGGCGTTTAGCGAGGGCGCCGAGCTGAAGATCACAACCAGCGGTGGCGCCTATGCCGCGATGAATCTGACGGCAGCCGGCATCGCTCCGCTCGCCCTCACCAGTGGCACGCTGCAGATCGCACCGAATCAGGGGGCGCGCCTGACCTGGACGCCGGCCAAGTCGGCCGCGGCCTCAAAGATCCACGTCAAGCTCGACATCAGTCACCACGGTGGCACCAAGGGCATGCTCAGCTGCGATACCGCCGACAGTGGGAGTCTGGACTTGTCCGCCGCGCAGATCACCGAGCTCGTAAACTTGGGAACTGCTGGCTATCCCACCATCGTCGTCAGCCGCAACACCAACCCCGGGACCGCCGTCATCGCCGCTGGCCGGGTCGAGCTGGCCGTGACATCCACCGTCGAGCAGGCGGTCACCGTGCCCGGTGTGACCTCGTGCACCAGCACCGCCGACTGCACGGGCGGCAAGACCTGCCAGTCCGATTTAACCTGCAAGTAATCCAGTAAATAGGAATTAAAAAGGAGTCTTCCCATGTCCCATTTAGGAATCCGGAGTTTTGCATTGATGGCCCTCTTAGGAATCTCGGCCTGTCAGAGCAGCGAGACCGGGAGCGGTCCAGGGCCGGACCCCGGGGGCAGCGATGGCGGCACCGACCTTTCGGCCGTCGTCGACCCGACGTCCAAGTTCAGCTTCTTCGTCACCAGCCTGAAGGCACTGCAGGCCCTGTCCGGCAACCCCAACGGCTTCGGCGGCGACCTACGCTATGGCGAGACCGGCGCCAACGCCGGCCTGCGCGGCGCCGACAAGATCTGCGCCGCCATCGCCGAGCGCAGCCAGCCCGGGGCTGGAAAGAAGACCTGGCGCGCCTTCTTAAGCGCCACCAACGATGGCACCGGGAATCCCGTGCATGCCATCGATCGCGTCGGCCCCGGACCTTGGTACGACCGCCTCGGTCGCCTGTTCGCCAACACCAAGACCGACCTCGTGGCCACCCGCCCAGTCGGCGCCGATCCCGCCATCCAGAACGACTTCCCCAACGAGGACGGCGTCCCCAACCACCAGCCCGACCCCAACCAGCC
>DAORCZ010000111.1:0-5767 GCA_035345735.1 Pseudomonadota bacterium
AGCCACTGCCGGAGGTCGCTGTCATAGGCCCGCGTCGTCTGCGGCGACAGCCTGCGCTCGTACCGCAGGTGGTCTTCATATCGCCGCAAGATTGCCGCCAAGCTCGCCGCGGCAGTGGGCGGGCTGGCCGTCGCCGAGACGCGCGCCATGGCGCGTATCTTAGGCAGCCGACGGCGGCAACGAAATCAAAATCTAGGGCATGGCAGGCAGGCCGCCCTTGCGAGGGTCTGAGGCGGCACTGAAGCCGGTCGGCTCAGCCGGACGATCGTCGGCCACGGGGATGGAAGTACTGGCTCCCGGATCGACTTTGGCGCGCGGCGGACGATAGAAGACCGCCTGTACGGCCGTCTCCAGCGCTGCCGGGGTGACCACGATCCGGTGCCCGCGTCGCGACAGACCAGCCCGCACATCGGCTGCCACCTCCGGCTCGACGAGCACGCTGTCGGGGATGTACTGGGCATGCACGCGCGGCGAGGCGACGGCGGCTTCGACGCTCATGCGGAAATCGATCACGTTGATGACGGTCTGCACGACGCCCGTAACAATCGTCGGCCCCCCCGAGCCGCCAACGCAGAGCACCGAGCCGTCGGGGCCGACCGCCAAGAGCGGACTCATGCTCGATGCAGGACGCTTGCCGGCCGCGACGCTGTTGGCCCCCGTCCCAACCAACCCGAAGGCATTGGGACGTCCCGTCGCCGCGGCGAAGTCGTCCATCTGATTATTCAGAAGAACGCCCGTGCGACCCGCGATGACGTGCGCGCCGAAGCTGAGGTTGACGGTGGTGGTCAGAGCCGCCGCATTTCCGTCCTTATCGATAACGCAGAGATGGGTCGTTCCGTGATCGCGCGGTGCCTGAACCGGTGTGTGGCCTTGCGGCCTGCCGTACTGAGCCGCTGGCAGGATGCGATCCGGCTGGATCGTGGAGGCCCGCTCGACGGCATAGGCCGGGTTGCCGAGCTCAGGCGGGATCTTGTCGAACGCCGGATCGCCGTGATAGCGAGCCCTGTCGGCAAAGGCGTGCTTGAACGACTCAACGATCTCGTGCAGCGTCGCCGATGATCCAGGACCGGCGCTAAACGGTGGGCGGGCATCTAGGATCTGCAGCGTCTCCAGCGCGGTCATTCCTCCGGCTGGGGGCGGAGCGGTAATGATCCGCCAGCCGCGATAGCTGCCCAAGAGCGGCTGACGCCACAGTGGCTTGTAGCCCCGCAGGTCGTCCGCAGTCAGCACACCCCCTTCGGCGGTGGCGGCACGCAGGATCTCATCCCCGATCGCCCCCGGATCCAGCCGATAGAACGACGAAAAACCCTCGCGGCCCAGGATGGCAAGCGTCTCGGCTAGCTCAGGCCGACGCCACTGCTCGCCGAGGGCAAGCGCCGCCCCGCCGGGGGCCAACAGAGCGCGCAGTGGATGCCCGGCCCGTAGCTGCGACACCGTGGCGGCCGCGCTGCGCGCCAGGTGTCGGCCCACCGGAAAGCCATCCTTGGCCAAGCGCAGAGCGGGTGCGACCACCTGCTCGGCGGGTAGCTTGCCGAGCTCACGCAGAGCCAGGGCAAAGCCGGCGGCTTCCCCAGGCACACCGATCGCCAGCCCCCCGCGACGCGATCGCTCAGGTACGACCTGACCGGTCTTTTCATCCACAAAGAGGTTGGCGTGCGCGGCCTTTGGCGCCACCTCACGAAAATCCAGAACCTGGACCGTCCCATCTGCCCGACGGAAAACCAAGAAGCCACCGCCGCCCAGACCCGAGCCGGCCGGCTGCACGACCCCAAGCGCGAGCGCGGTGGCGATGGCGGCGTCGACGGCGTTGCCCCCACGCTGCAGGATCTCGCTCCCCGCTCGCGATGCCAGCTCGTGGTCGGCAGCCACGGCTCCGTGGTTCCCCCGCGCCGGCTCGCGATAGGCCGCGTGGACTGGCGCGACCACCGCGGGAGCAGAAAAGGTGATCAGCGACCCCACCACAAGGGACGCCCCGAGCCGCCAGGCCCGGAACCGGTGCTCGCTCACGGCGAGAGCCGCTTTGCCCTCGTCTACACCCGCCCCAGGGGGTGGCTGCGTGTTCCCGCTCTGCGCACCTCTGCCTTCGTCTCGCCACCTATCCCGCCCCGCAAGGAGGCTCCGCCCCCGCCCGGCCCGCCGTCGAAAATCTTGAGAATCCAGCAGAAAATTCGCTGACATGATATGTTCTCCATCAGCATGAAAGATGCTGCTCTATTCATGTCAGGCTGCCACCAGGCCCAGTTCTATGGCCGTGGGCAATCCCCTCAGGTGGCACATCGTCAGAGCAGCATCCCAAACGCAGCGCGTATGCAACGCCTGTCCTGCCAGCGTAAACCAAGACGCTGCGCGTTGGGGCACAGAAGCCGCGAGCGATGAGCGAGAGCAAAGATGTCAAGCACTGAGAACCAGAAGGGGAACAAGGGCCCGATCACGCTGAAGATCAAGTTCAAGAGTGGCAGCCTCGAGCAATTTATCGAGCGCTACTCGGTGGACGTCAGTCGTGGCGGCATCTTTATCCGGACCAAGGAGCCTCTGGCAGTCGGGACAGCGCTGAAGTTCGAGTTTCAGCTGCAGGACGGCGCGCCCCTGCTGAGCGGCGATGGAACCGTGGTCTGGAACCGCGCCAATGATCCGGCCAGACAGAACGTGGCGCCCGGCATGGGCGTGCGTTTTGACAAGCTAACGCCGGATGCCGAGCGTGTGCTCAGTCGCATCTTGGCCGAAAAGGATCGCCGCGGCGATGCGCAGAAAGGCTCGCGCTTCGACGATGGCATCCGGGCGCAAGCCGGCGAGACCACCGAAGCGGCAGCTCCCGCCACCAGCCAAGAGACCCCCAAGGGCAACATGTTCGGCGACGAGCCGACGCGAGCCATGGCTGCCGATCAGGTCAATCGCTTGGCCGAGTCGATCAAAGCCGGGGTCATCGAAGAAGATCAGCCGACCCGACGAGGCACCGCGGCTGACTACTCCGACGAAGTGCGCCGCATCACAGGAGCCAGCAGTGAAGGCAGTGGCTCGCTGCCGGCCATCCCCGCGGCTTCGATTCCCGGGGCACAGAAGCTGCCGGCCATGCAGCCGATGCCGTCCATGCAGCCGATGCAGGCGATCAAAAAACCCGATGGCATGCGCAGCACGCTGCTCGGCCAAGGGTTTGGCCTGGGCCCCGGGGGGCCGGGCGGACCGCTGGTAAACCCCGCGCTGGCCAACCCTGCGCTGGCCGGTGGCCGTGAGCCCTCGAGTTCGGGCATCAAAGCGGCTCAGATTCCCATTCCTGAGTCCGCAGTCACGCCGGTGAAGGCCGCCGATGCCGCATCAATGGCCGAGAGCCAGCGAACCCCGACGGGCGATGGGGGATCGGCGCAAGCGCTGAGCAAGCCGACCCCAGCCACGCCTGCCCCCAGCTCGCCAACTGCGCCGAGCGCTCCTGCCGAACCGGCCCCAAGCGCTCCCGTCGAACCAGAGAAGCCGGCGGCCCCCGCCAGCGAGCAGCGGCCAGCCGCCGCGTCCCCAGCCAGCGCACCGGCAGCGGCTAGCTCAAGTCCCGCATCACCAGCGGTGAGCATCCCGACACCGCTCCCCAGCCAACCCGTCGAGCCAAGCGAGAGCAGCAATAACTCGGCTCCTACCGGCAGTGGAGGGGG
This sequence comes from Pseudomonadota bacterium, assembly GCA_035345735.1. Taxonomy (GTDB): domain Bacteria; phylum Myxococcota_A; class Polyangia; order Palsa-1104; family JAEUJZ01; genus JAEUJZ01. The sequence goes on from DAORCZ010000111.1 coordinate 3,642, forward strand.
CGCGTCCAAGGGGCTGTTCATCGGCGCTGGCCTTCTGGTGCTTCTCGTCGCTGCAGCCGCCTACTTTGTGCTGCAAGGGCAGAAGACCAACACGCCGCCAACCCCACCCACGCCGCCGGCGCCGATCACCAACGTGCCGCCGCCGCAGCCGCTGCAGCCGCCCGTGCTAATCCCGGAAAAGCCGACCACGCCGCCTCCCGGAGACACCGCCAAGCCGGCCACTGGCTCCGATAGCGGCAAGACCGGCGATGCTGGCAAGCCAGGTGCTGAGCCAGGCGATGGGGCCGGTCAGATGCTCACCACCGACCCACCAGGCGCTCAGCTAGAACTCGCCGGCAAGGCGATCGGCACGACCCCGGTGCGAGTCCCCGGCCTCGCTGCTGGCAAGCTCTATGATGTCCACCTGACGCTCAAGGGATTCCAGGAAGTCCGTCAGAAGATCAAAGCCGGCGATGGCAGCAAGCCGATCGAGATCAAGCTTCTGCCGAGCGAGCGCCAGGTGGAGATCAACTCGACGCCGAAGGGTGCTGATGTGTTTGTCGATGGCAAGCGGGTTGGCCGTACGCCCTGGATCATCCGCAAGGTCGAGCTGAGCAAGCCGATCAAGATCGAGCTCCGCCGCCCTGGCTTTGAGGTCTGGTCGCACACCGTGACTGACGCCGAGTCCTTCCAGCTTCGCAACAAGAAGGAGACGCTTCCGCTAAACGCCACGCTGGAAGCATCCGCCAAGAAGCCCGCCAAGGCCCCCGCTCCCGCCAAGAAGCCAACGGCAGGCGAAGGGGACGCAGGCGGTGCAGCGGAGCCAGCCAAGACCGACGCCAAGACCGACGCCAAGACCGACGCCAAGACCGAACCGAAGGCCGAAGAAGCGCCGAAGCCGCAAGAAGCCAAGCAGGCGCCGGCCGCCGAAGAGCCCAAGGCCGCCGCGCCCTAATCGACCTGCCCGTCTCGCCCCTCGCCACGCCTCGCGATCAAGCCTTCTCCTCTCGCTTCCTCGCCACAACGCCGCTGCCCGCTTTGCCTTCTCGTTCCCCTTGCTCGCCTCGCTGGCTGGCCTCCATGTCTCGTCGGAGTGGTTCGGCAGACTGCTCGCACCCGATTCTGGTCTGCCCTCCTTTTCCGTCTTTCACCGCGCACAAGGACCAGCTGGGTTCGGCAGGCTGCGACCCGCGATTCAAAAACGCAGCTAACCCCGCGCAGACTCGCGCGTTTTCTGGAAAGAAAGCGCTGCGAAGCGCGTGAATATATGCGATGATGACAACATGCAGACTAGCTCGTCCGCCTCGCTGGACGTGCTCTGTGAGCGGCTCTTGCGGTCAGCCGCGGCGCGTAAGGTGTTGATCTGCACCTTGGACGGCTGCGTGGTCGCACACGCTGGCGATCGAAATGTTTTTGCCGGCGTGACTTCAAATGAGCTTACAGAGCTGGCCGCCGAGATGCTCATCGAGACCCAGCAAGCCAGCCATCTTGCCGTTCCGGTCGAGGACCGCTTTGCGCGCGTCGGTCGGATGCAGGTCTGTGCTGCTCCGCTCGGGCATCAGGCGCTCCTCCTGGTGCTTTATGACGAACGCAGCGACGCAAATCTCGTGCGTATTCGCGTCCGCCGAGCCCGCCCCCAGATGCTGCGGGTGCTCAGCAGTGCGGAGCATCCGCCTTCGATGTGCTGACGCAAAAATCATGGCAGGCGGCCGCTGCGGCTTGCCTTTGTCCGCCGGACGCAGGTAAGCCTATCGTATGAAGACGAAGTGGCAGCCGGTGCTCTTGGCGGTGCTTAGCGCCCTGGGACTTGCCAGCTCGCTGTACCTGACCTCGATCCATCTTTCACACCTCCGCACGGGCGCGGCCAGCGTCTGCAACCTCGGCAGTCAGTTCAACTGCGACGTCGTCAACACCAGCCAGTGGTCTGAGCTCGCCGGCATCCCCGTCTCGCATCTCGGCTCGCTGTTCTATGTGACGCTGCTTTTGGTGTCGCTGCTGGCCAGCCTGCGCGCGGAGTTCCGGGCTCGCTGCCAGCCGTATGTGCTGTTCGCAGTCGGGCTAGCGGCCGTGTTTTCGCTGTTCTTGGCGAGTATCTCGGCCTTCGTGCTGCATGCCTTCTGCGTGTTCTGCATCTCGCTGTACGTCAT